>DNAD01000202.1 GCA_003484785.1 Lachnospiraceae bacterium | reverse complement strand
GATTCGGCTGTGAATAGTAACATCGCGCTCACTGCCGTCACGGCCCAAAGGAGCGTGATCGGTATCTGTTTCACAATGGATCCGGATGAATATTTCATCTGTCTGTCCTGCGGCAGGGCTGCCGCACGGATCGTAATGACACTTCTGTACGTTCGTACGGAAATCTTTGGAAGACTCTTTAACGTAAGCTTTGTCGGTATTGGATGGTAATATGAAGATCACCGTGCTGATCTGCAACAGTATGTTTTTATCCGAAAGCGTGCTGCGAGAAGGTGAAGCAGGGGAAGTAACAATTGAAAAACAGGCTTTTCTGCTGAAAAAAAGTCTCAGGATAGGCTTGAGCTTTGACACGGACAGCCTTGTGGCGACCTTTATAAGCGGTTTTGGACAGGAGCTTACGAGGGAGCCTCTGGTTATTGCCGAAGACAGCTTTGTACGGCTTACGAGCGGGAAAGGGGAGCTGTTATACCTTGGAGCCTTCTTTTCCGAGGGGGAGAACATAAGGCGTTTTTCGATATCAGGGATAGAGAGCATAAGCCTTGGACGAAGAACAAAGCATACCCTGTCTGCCGCCCGGCAGAACCTCTGGTCCAGAGACCATCTCCTGATCGAAAGGGACAGAGACGGGTTTTACCTGAGGACATTGGGGACAAATGGATGTTATGTAAACCGAGAGTACATAGAAAAGGATACCTTAAAAAAGCTTGGGTATTCCGATGAGATCATTGTTCCGGGACTTAAGCTGATCTGGCTTAAGGATAGCATCCTGGTATCGGAGCTGTCCTTCAGGAAAAATGATCCCGGGCTCTTTATAAGGCTTGAGGAAATGCCGTTAAGCAAACCGGATGAAATAACCTCTGCCGCAATCTGCAATGAGTTTCATCCTATCCCGCGTATCGTAAAAAGGCTTGACATCTCCCGTATAGAGCTGGATGCTCCTCCCGTAAAACAGGAGATAAGGCAGGAATCCGTCCTGCTTGCCTTAGGCCCGTCCTTTACCATGGCTGTGCCAATGATACTCGGCTCGGGCCTTGCGATCTACGGCAGTCAGAACAAGGGTCTTTCGGGCACGAGCTCCTTTATGTATACGGGGCTTTTAACGGCAGTGACCGCGGCTGTCCTGGGAGCGGTGTGGGCCGCGGCAAATCTCAGGAGACGCAGGCTTGAGGAGAGAATAAAAGAAAAGAGGAGGAAACGCGCCTATGAGGATTACATAAGGGAAATAGAAGAAAAGATCAGCGAAAAATATCTCTTTAACCTTGAAGTGCTGCAGTATATGTTTCCTTCCGCAGCCGGCCTTGCAAGGACCTTTGATATAGGTTATCTGTGGAACCGGCTGTTACGGGACGGGGATTATCTGACAGTGAGGCTCGGGCTGGGAGATTACCCGGGCCCGGCGGTAAATCTGGAGATCCCGAAAGAGCATTTCAGCCTCGGAAATGACCGCATGAGAAAGCTTCCGTCGCTTCTAAAGAGCAGGTACGGGGTACTTAAGGACGCTCCGGCGTGCATCGACCTTTCGGAGGATACGCTGTTCGGGATCGTGGCCGGGGAGGAAAGAGCGCTTGAAAGACTTCTGTTTAACATAGTACTTCAGCTCTGTTTTTTTCTGAACCCCGGGATACTGAAGCTTGCTGTTATATTAACAAAAGGGATGATATCACGGGAAAGGACGGGCTTTTTCAGGTTTTTGCCGCAGCTTCGGGGAGAGGGGGCATACCGCATCGGTTTTGAAAAAGAGGAAGCGGAGGAAATAAAAACCCGCTTCCTTAACGAAAACGGCCCCGGCGAAGGAGGAGGGGTACAGTCCGAGTGGGTGATCATTTCCGATGACTATGCAGAGGTTAAGGAATTGAAAAAGCAGAGGGAGGATCTCAGGATTATGCTGTTTACGGTTGATTATAACAGTCTTCCGGGAGAATGCAGCAGGATAATACTGGATAACGGGGATTTTAGCGGAGTGATCAATACCAGGGACTCGGCAGAGAATACACAGATCGTTTTTGACAGCATAGACCATTCGGAGGCCGAAAGGCTTGTAAGAAGGCTGGGAGGCTTAAGGTTAAGCGGAGAGAACGGACACATCCCGATACCAAAGACGGTTCTTATTGACCGGATATTCGGAATCTCTATCGAGGAACTGAAGCAGTATATCGTAAAAAGCTGGAAGGAGAGCAACACTGTAAACGATATAAGAATACCCCTTGGGATAGAGGAGGACGAGAGGATATGCTTTCTTGATCTTCATGAGAGCGCTCACGGTCCGCACGGGCTGATCGCGGGAATGACAGGAAGCGGAAAGAGCGAGATGCTCCAGACCCTTATCCTCTCCCTGGCAATACGCTATTCGCCCCGGACGGTTTCGTTTTTTCTCATTGACTACAAGGGAGGGGGCATGGCGGGGCTGTTTAAGGGACTGCCTCATATAAGCGGGAGCATTTCAAACCTCTCCGGAAATAATATCTACAGGGCCATGGTTTCCGTAAGGAGTGAAAACGAGAGGAGACAGAAGCTGTTCCTTAATAATAATGTGAACCGGATAACCGAGTATGAGAAAAAATATCTTACCGGGGAAGCAAAGGAGCCTCTGCCCCACCTGTTTATAATAATAGACGAATTTGCGGAGCTTAAGAAGAACGAGCCCGAATTTATGAGGGAGCTGGTAAGCGTGGCCCAGGTCGGAAGGAGCCTCGGGATCCACCTGATACTTGCGACCCAGAAGCCCCAGGGAACGGTGGATGATAATATAAGGAGCAACTCCCGGTTCAGGATATGCTTAAGAGTTCAGGACAGACAGGACAGTCAGGATATGCTCCATAAGCCGGATGCCGCCTTTATAAAGGAGGTGGGAAGGGCATTTTTGCAGGTCGGCAACGACGAGCTGTACGAGGAGTTTAAGGGCGCTTATACAATGGCAGTCCGCGGCAGCCCCGAAAAAAAAGAGGAGCTTAGCTTTCTTGAAAAAAACGGAAGAAGGGAGGAAGAAAACAGGCAGAAAAGGACATACCGGGGGCCCGGCAATGAAGAGATCACCGATTTTGATATTGTAAGAGAGGCTCTGCTTGACACTGCAGGCAAGCTTGATCTTGCCCCGGCAAGAAGGCTCTGGATGAAGGAGCTCGGCCAAAGCATAGAAGTAAATAAAAGTTGTGTTCACGATCTTTATACCTATTGTCTCGGGCAATATGACGCGCCGAGACGTCAGGAACAGGGTGACTTTACCTTAAGCCTTGCAAAGGGAGGCCACCACATGATACTCGGCAGGAGCGGCTCGGGAAAGAGTACCCTGCTTCAGACACTGCTGTGCGGGTTTCTGTATTACGAAACCCCGTCGGATCTTAATACCTATATCATTGATTTCAGTAACGGACTGCTTTCTGCCTTCAGGGAGAGCTTTCTTTCGGGAGCCTGCCTTACGGAGGAGGATACCGACAGGATAAAAAACCTCTTCTTTATGCTTAAGAAGGAGCAAAGCAGCAGGAAGGCCCTTTATAAGGGCATAAATTTCCTTACAAGAAAGAGCCTGGGGGAAAAGGCCTCAGCCATCGTTCTTGTGATAGATAATTACGGTGCCTTCAGACAGAAGACGAAGGAGGCCTTCGACGAGATCGTTCAGGAGCTTTTAAAGACCGGAGAATCCGTTGGCATCTATCTTATCCTGACAGGCGGAGGCGTAAATCCTTCCGATATACCTTCAAAGGTGCATGAGGCCTGTAAGACGGTAATATGTCTTACGCTTCCCGACCGTATGAACTATTCTCAGAGCTTAAGGACCTTAAGATGTGAGGTCTATCCGGTGGAGGGCATTGCCGGAAGAGGGATCGGGTTTCTTGATGGAGAGCTTCTGGAATTTCAGACAGGACTTTTCTTTCCCGGCAATGATTATGAGAGAGGGATCGGGATCGAGGCCTTTATCAGGGAAAAAAATCAGGAGTATGGGGAACTAAGGGCAAAAAAAGTGCCTTTTATACCGGATAAGCCCGTTCTTTCGAACCTTTTGTCACAGGCAAAAGAGCTATGGAAGACTGAAGAAAAAAAGAACCGTGAGCTTGTCTGCGGCTACAGAACCGACAGCGGAGAGCTGTTTACCATACCGCTTGACAGGATCAGCTCCTTTATCATAACGGGCCGAAGGAAAAGCGGCAAAACCGGCCTCATAAACATAATAAGAGAGTCGGCGGCCTTTTCGGGATACAGATGCGTGAGCGTAAGCCGGCCCGAGGAGCTTGTAAAAGAGCTAAAGCAGAGCGAAAAACAGATCATCCTGCTCAATGAGCCCTCGAATCTTATCGGGGATATATACGGCTCTTCGGGCAAAAACAATGAAGAGGAGATCCTTAAGCTTATAAGGAGAAACAGGGAGAATGGTTTACATAATATAATCTTTGAGCTCTCCCGTGAGGATTTCAACAATATGACCGGCCGGGGGGTATTTGAGGCGCTCAGGGAGGAGGCCTACGGTATCCACCTTGGCGGGATGATAAACGAGCAGATGGTATTTGAGTTTTCAGAGCTTTCATTTTCACAGAAAAACCTTTCAAAAAAGGCGGGGGAAGGCGATGTACCGTTTGTATCGGAGGAGCTTTTTTTTGGAGGCGTGAGGCTTCCGCTATGGGAGGGATAATGCCGGAAAACAGTATACTGCTGGAAATATGGGTTCCCCAGCTGGCCCGGGGCTTTGATGTAAGCGCTGCCGGCAGCCTTTTTCTGTCAGGGCTTTTGAGAGGGGCTTTTGAAAGGCTGGGGCTTTGCGGCAGAAAAGGGGCAGTGTTCTCCATGCTCCTTGAAAGAGAGCTGAACCCCGAAAGAACTCTTTTTCAGGAAGGGGTAACCGACGGGGATAAGCTTATATTAATTTATTTTTAACAGGAGGATTTTATGCAGACTCTGATCGCCGACTATGTCGGGCTGAATGAAAGGATGACGCGAATGGGCGAGCTGATAAACAAAATGGTCAAAGCTATTGACGCTCTTGAGGAAAATATCGAAAGGCTGGATATTACCTGGAGCGGGGAGGCCAATACACAGTTTATGCTGGCCTTTTACGAAGATTTTAATAAAATGAGGACCCTGGTTGAAAATATGCTGGGTTATAAGAAGCTTCTGAGGAAAATGATCTGCGAGTATCAGAATACGGAAAATACGGTAACGGAAAGAATAAAGGAGGTGAGGATATGAATCCGCTAAGAACCAGAAGAGATATCGAGATTGACTTTGTCAAGGCCTGCAATCAGTCAAAGGAGCTTATGGACATTTCCCAGAGCCTTGTAAAGATCGCCCGCTCGGATATGGCCGAAACCATGGCGATGATGCGCTCCGGCTGGAAGGGAGAGAATGCGGAGAGCTTCTATGAAAAAACCGAGGAGTTAAGGGGCGAGCTGATGAACAATGCAGAGGATCTTTTAAAGATCGCAAATCATATTCACCACACTGCAGACATAATATACAACGCTGAAATGATCGCGATAGGTGTCTGCTCATAAGAAAAGGAGGAAACTACCATGTCATTTATCCAGGTTACTGCCGCAGAGCTTAGAAACCGCGCAGAGGAATTGAAGAGCTTAAACAATAACTTTAATTCACAGACTGAGGCCTTAAGGAATACCGAGGAAGCCTTAAAGAGCATGTGGGAGGGTGAAGCCAATACCGCTTTTCACAACGCTTTCACAAGGGACAAGGGGCAGATGGACAGCTTTAAACAGGCTATAGACCAGTATATAAACGCTCTCATTATAATTGCCGGTAAGTATGAGGAGGCAGAGACAAGAAATCTGGCTTCGGCCATGACAAGATCGTATTGAGAAGCTGCAGCTCATTTGTTTAAGGCAGTTTTTACATATACCTGAATGATGCGCACGGATCCCGAAAGGAGATATGCCGATAGATTGGCCTGATCCGGCGCGGGAAACGGATTAAAGCCCGGGCGCTTGATTCGCTTCCTATTATAAAAGCAAAATGAATACAATTTTAACGATGGAGGAAATAATATGGAAGGAATACTTAAAGTCACACCGGAAAAGCTTATACAGGCATCTAACGAGTTCAGCCAGACAGGAAAGACAATCAGTTCCCTGACTTCTGAGATGATGTCTATCGTAAACGGACTCAAGTCGATCTGGCAGGGTGAAGCCGCAAACAGCTACAACAGCCGGTTTACAAGCCTTCAGGATGATATTGACAAGATAAACCGGATCATTCAGGAGCATGTAAATGACCTGAATGAGATGGCCAGAGAATACCAGAACGCTGAAAATGCAAGCCTGGAGGCCGGCAGCTCACTTATATCGGATGTGGTGAGCTAAATGGAAACAGAGGTTCTCTTATTGCTTGATAATTCCCTCTCCATTGGGGGAGGGAATCTTGCGATATGCAGAGAGACCATAAGATATATCGCCGACAACGCTAAAGAAGGGATAAGTCTGGGACTTGCGGTTTACGGTGAGGACATGGATGTCATCTGTGACTATGGTGAGGACAGGGCCATTCTCAAAGAAAAGGCCGGGCTTATTGAGCTGACCGACAGGGATGCCTGTCTCACCGATGTCCTTACAGAGGAGCTTCTTTACTGGAGGAAAGCGGATCTGGCCGACCGCTGCATCATCCTTTTTACGGACGGAAAGGAGAAGGCGCCCGTAAGGCATGCCAGGGAAGAATTGTATTTTCTGCTTAATGAGCTGGACTATCCCGTCTATGTGGTCGACCTTATAACGAAGGAGGAGGTCTCTCTCATGAACCTGTCCGCCATATCCACCATAAGCGGAGGCGGGCTTTTGTATTCCGAATTTGAGGGTTCGGAAGCCGGAGTGGAGCAGAAGCTGGGAGATGAGCTGCTGTTTCTGATAAATACCAGGTATTCGCTGCCTGAGCAGCCCTCATACGTAAGGAGAGGTGAGACAGAGATATATCGTTTTGAGGATAATATGGTTCCTGAAGCTTTCGAAGGAACAGACATTCTTTTGGAAAACGAAGAAAAAAGCGAAGCGGGCAAAGACTCTGCTTCGGACGATATGACCCGGGAGATCCGGGAATATGAGCGCCTGAGCGGGATAAACTATTCAGACAATCAGATAAGCTTAACAAGCCGGGATGTTAAATCGTCTCCTGATTATATTTCAATCCTGAGCGGATGCTTCTTCCTGGTGGCAGCGTGCATCATCATAAAGCTTCTTAGCATGAGAAAGAAGAGAAGGAGCCGGGGCAGCAGGCACAGCAGGCACAGAAAAGAAAGCCGTCAGACAGAGCTTATATATGAAGAAAACGGGGAGCCGACAGTATGTCTTTCGGAAGAAGAAGCGGACATGGGACAAACCGAGCTTTTGTTTTCGAAGGAAGCGGACACAGGACCATTTCAGGGAGGATTTTATTATGAAGGGCTTCAGTGAAGAGGAACTTTTGGTGCTCAATAATTACATATACTTTAACTGCTCCGGAAAATACGCATCCTTCGGCGAGGCTTTGGATGCCTACTCCTCGGGGGGAAAAAGCGGAAGCCGGAGATTTGATCCCGAAAGCTTTAAATATGACGCCTGCGCCGGGTTATCCGAGGAGGATGCAAAGGATGTATTCACAAGGCTTGATAAGATGACCGCCGAGGGCGGTTCCATGGAGGGGCTTTCGGTGGAAAGGATACTCGATGAGGGCGGAGTAAGGGCAATGTGTGTAAAGAAGCCTTCGGGAGAGGCGGCGGTCATATTCCGCGGAACCGGAGGAACCTATGAGGCCTGGCTGGATAACGTAAGAGGTGAGTTCGTCGTTGACACTCATATGCAGAAAATGGCGTCGGACTTTGTGAAATATAACTGCGGGGAATACTCTGATCTGACGGTTTCGGGCCACTCAAAAGGAGGGAATCTCGCACAGTTCGTGACTGTTGCCTGCGCAGAGCAGATAGCCCGCTGCGTATCCTTTGACGGACAGGGCTTTAACAGAGAATTTATCAATGAACACAAAGAGGAGGTGGAAAAGGCAAGGGATAAGATAACCTCGGTCTGTGCCAATAACGATTACGTAAATATCCTGCTTAATTCCATAGCCGGGGAGACCGTTTATATCCGCAATAAGGATCATTCCCCCGTGGGCGCCCACTGCAGCTATTCCCTGCTCAAGTACGGGCAGTTTGACGAGGAGGGGAATGCAAAACGGTATAAACTTGATATCCAGACGCCTTTCATCAAGGCAATGAAGACCACCATCGACGGGATAGTCGGGGCTGTTGACCTGCTTCCGGAAAACGGAAATGAAAAGATCTCTGAGCTTCTGGGATCCATAGTGGGCACGATCTTCTGCTGTGAGAAAGAGACCAACAAGGTGGATGAGTGGCAGGAAATAAAGGACTCTGCCATGTCCGTCTACAGCTATGCCAGGGAAAGGCTCGGGATCTATGACCCTGACGAGGGGGCGGTGAGGCTGTATACAGAAAACATTTACGAGGATTTCGACAGACTGGCTTCTGCGGTGGACAGCCTTGAAAATATAAGGGACCGTTTTTCCTCCGGGATGGAGAATGTGTATACGATAAGGGAAGAGCTGAACACCGATATAATCGCGGATGTTTATCTTTCCGTCACTATGGACAGGGTGAATGAAAGAATGGGAAGGGACCTGAAAGGTTTACATAATATCATCAACGGGCTGTATGATATCCTGAATATATACAGGCGGAAAGAGGAGGAGCTGACAGGGCTCGTCGGCCTGCAAACAGGGGAAATTACGAAAAACGAGAGCTTATAAAAGTGTATGGAATGACAGCTGTGCTAAAGCGGCTTAGGCGGCGGGGAATAACACCCCCCTTTTACAATCTAAGGAAACGTGCTATATTAAAACTATGGAAGGAGTATCCGATGAGCCTTAATGATCTGTCCAAAGAAGAGCTTATAAAAATGGTCACTGACCTGCAGGAACAGGTGGATGCCCTTACTAACCCGCCTCCAAACGACTGGCATTCCTGGTTCTATTCACTGCTGATGATAGAGCTGCATGGTTTCCCGTCAGTCACGGTGGAACGCGAGGTGGTTCTTGGTGCACAGCCGCCCAGAGCGGACTTTGTGGTAGTTAAGGACGAGGATATCATTGATCTGGGTCTCGGGGTATTCAGGGG
>DNAD01000006.1 GCA_003484785.1 Lachnospiraceae bacterium | reverse complement strand
TGCCCGAGGATTGGGACAGGCCGGATGACCACAATCAGGAGTTATGTAAACTGTTTAAGGCAAACAGTTATTCTCCCGGGAGATATGTTCTGAACTATCGCCTTTTTGTACCGCAGGCCACGGGGAGAGTGCCGCTTGTGATCTATCTTCACGGAGCCGATGCGGTGGGAGATGATAACGAGCTTCAGCTTTCGATGCATGACATCGGTACCATGTTTGCAAAGGACTCCTGGCAGAAGGAACATCCCTGCTATATAATCGCGCCCCAGTATGCAAGGGGGAGCTACTGGTCGGATCCGCAGGTAAAGGGGGCGCTTCTGCTTTTGATAAAGGCGTTTTCCGAAAAGGAGAACGTTGACGAAAAAAGGATATATATCTATGGATACAGTGCCGGAGGAGTAGGGACTCTGAGGCTTGTAAAGGAAAATCCGGGTCTGTTTGCCGCCGCGGTCCCGATATGCGGCGCCACCAATGCCGGCGATATCGATGAGCTTGTAAAAACTCCTCTGTGGATGGTGCATGCCGAGGATGACAGCATAGTGAACGCAAGCTATCAGGGAGGGAGCAGTCCCTGGGCGGTTCACTACGGCTCGAGAGATATCTATGAAAGGCTCAGGGATGTGCACCCTGAGATGTTTTACACTGAATACAAAACCGGGATGATGAAGGAACGCTTCGGCGTTAATCCGCATTGCTCCTGGGTGGCTGTGTCCGGGCCTGCGGGAAAAGAAATACGGGAGTGGCTTTTCTCTAAGGTGTTAAGGTGAATCGGCGCGGATAAGGTAAAAGGGTTTGATGAAAAAGAGAGAATTATTCAGTTATATCAGAACCCTTGGGGTTATATTGGGATTTGTATTTCTGGTGTTAGCCGGGGTGTCTGTCTTCAGGGTATTTGCACAACTGCAGTCGGAGAACAGCTTTGAGATCAGTACTCCTGCAGAGGTTTCTCACAGGGTGCTGTTCCTTTCGTCCTTCAATCCGCAGTATTTCAGCGCGGATGCCCAGCTTGAGGGGCTTAAGGCGAGCCTTTATCCCAATGGCGTTGAATTTGACACCCTGTATATGGATGCCGGTAATTATAACATGCTCAGCGATAAAATGGCCTTTTATGACTATTTTAAGTCGCGCATGCAAAGCCGCAGAAAATACGAGGCTGTCATTACCGGGGATGATGCTGCCCTGAAGTTTGCGATGGAGAATCGCGAGGAGTTTTTTGAGGGGCTTCCTCTGGTCTATTTCGGTGTCAATGACAGGGAAACGGCGGAGGCGGCGGATAAGACCCCCATGATGGCAGGCTTCTATGAGAATAATTATCTTGCAGAGACCATTGAGACTGCGGTAAAGCTTTTCCCGGAACGCAAAAGAATAATCGGCATTCATGATGAGTCGGAGGGCGGCAAGGCTGATGCCGAATCCTTCCTTGAGCTCAGGGATGAGTATGCGGGCTATGATTTTATGACCATAGATACCGCCTATGCCACCCTTACGGAGTTTGTTCATAATCTCGAAAGACTGCCTGAGGACGGGATCGTTATATTCATGACCTGTTATTCGGACATAGACGGCAATACCTATTCACTTCTGGATCGTACCCATACAATAGTCAGCAATACACAGCTTCCCGTTTTCCGAAACTACATGGGAGCTGAGGATACGGGAATAATAGGCGGCTCCTATCTTGATATTCAGGAGCAGAGCCGGATGGCAGGGGAGCTTATTGTCTCGGCTTTAAACGGGGCCGACATAGACAGCGTCGATACCTCGGCCGATCTTCCGGGAAAGTCTTCCTATGATTACCTTATGCTGAGAAAATTCGACCTTGATACAGCACAGCTTCCCGGGGATGCGACGGTGTATAACAAGCCCGAGACATTTCTTGAAAGGTACGGCTATATCCTGCCGCCCATAGGGTATCTTGCGGCTACCATGTTAATGCTGCTCATCGCGGCCATGGCCTCCTCTATGGGAGTAAGGCTTTCAAATAAAGAGCTTCGGGAGTCAAAGACCCGGATCGAACGCTCCGAGCAGGAGATGAGGTACAGGGCGGAGCATGACGAGCTCATGGGGCTTTATAACAGAAGGGCTGCCAGTGAACATTTAAGGGAGATGCTTAAGCCGGATGAAAAGTTTTCCGTGTTGATGGCCGATATAGACGGCTTCAAGAACGTTAACGAAAGCTACGGTCATCAGATAACCGATGAGATACTCATTACGATCGCAAACGCCCTGAAGGAGCTGTCATATGAGAACGGCTGGTTTCTTGCCAGGTACGGCGGAGATGAGTTCATCTTTATGATTAAGGACAAGCATATTGACGTACATGACTGGGAGACCAGAGAGCTTCTGGATATCTTCAAGAGGCCAATTCCGATCTCCGGTGAGACAGTTGCCCTGGCCGCCAGTATAGGTATTTCCAATTCCGACGGTGAGACCGGTACCGATCAGCATATCTTAAACGCGGAGAGCGCCATGTATGTTGCAAAGAGCCGGGGCGGGAACGGGGCCTTTCTGTTCGATGACAGGATGAAGCAGAAGCAGAAGGATGAGGAACGTATCCGTGAAAAGCTTCTGGAGGCCTTTGAAAATGACGGCTTTTACATGCTTTACCAGCCCAAGATCGATGCGGTCACAAAGAAGGTGAACGGCTATGAGGCTCTGGTAAGGATGAAGGAACCCGGGATATATCCCGGACAGTTTATTCCGGTGGCGGAGCAGAACGGATGGATCTGGAAGATCGGAAGGATAACCACAGAGCTGGTGATAAAGCAGCTTGCGGCCTGGAGAGATGAGGGATATGAGCTGCATCCTGTATCTGTCAATTTCTCCTCAAATCAGATAAACGATCTGGGGTATCTTAAGATGGTGGAGGACCTTCTGGAAAAATACGATATTCCCGCGAAATATCTTGAAATAGAGATAACGGAGGGGCTGTTCCTCGACAGTACCAGCCAGTCGGAGAACCTGTTTAAGAGCTTTAAGGATATGGGTATAAGGCTCCTCATGGATGATTTCGGGACGGGCTATTCCTCCCTGGGGTATCTGACCTATATACCCGTGGACGTCATAAAGCTTGACAAGTCGCTGGTTGATGCCTATCTCGTGGATGGCAGGGATCTGTTCATAAGGGACGTCATTCAGCTGATGCACGACCTTGACAAGGAGATGATCATAGAGGGAGTGGAGGAGGAGTGGCAGTATCAGAGGCTTCGCGAATTCGGGGCGGAGACGATACAGGGCTACTTCTTCAGCAAGCCTATTCCCGCTGACGAGGCCATAAGCTTTGAGGTTAAATAAAATGAGTGATTGATGGGACACTTTTGAGTGACAGGCAGAAAAATGTGAAACAGGTAAGCTCCTTTTGCGACGGAGTGGTCGCATCAAGATGATTAATGCAATTGTCTGTTATTATCTTGCTTATTTCCAGGTAATTGACAGGAAAAAATAGAAAGCTGCTGATGAGCCGGATCCGAACATCGATGTGCACATTGTTTATATATGAAAAAGATAAAATGATAATGAGGGTCAAGGATTGCAGCAGGGAGCACGATCCCTTCGCTAAATATGAGTACAGCACCTCAGACGACGGACCGGAGAATCTGGGAATAAAGATAGTGAAGTCTTTTGACCCCTACATCATTCTATTTAACGAGGCATGAGATCACGGATTCATTTATCAGATACATTTACATACAGTAGATTGCTGCGGTTTACGCTGCCGTCCATTGTGATGAATATATTTACATCCCTGTACATCATTGCGGACGGTTATTTTGTCGCAAATTTTGCGGGAAAGACGGAATTCGCGGCTGTCAATCTGATCATACCCGTATTGAACATCATGGGAACTATCGGTTATATGTTCGGCGTGGGCGGGAGTGCACTGATCGCAAAGACTTTGGGAGAAAAAGATCACAAACGGGCGAACAGCCTGTTTTCCCTGATCGTGTCTGCATCTTTCTGCCTTGGTTTTCTTATGACGGTGCCGGGCTTTATTTTTATGCGCCGGATTTCGTCCTGGCTTGGCGCAGAAGGGAAACTCCTTGAAAACAGCGTTCTTTATGGGCGGATCTTTATCCTGGCACTGCCTGCGTGGATACTGGTGTATGAGTTCCAGCTTTTCTTTGTCACTGCCGAAAAGCCGGTGTTGGGCCTTGTCGTTACGGTATGCTCGGGACTGTGTAATATTCTGCTGGATGCGCTTTTTATTATCGGCTTTCAGTGGGGGCTTGCGGGGGCCGCGGCAGCCTCGGCTTTAACTCAGATGGTGGGAGGAATATTCCCGCTTGTTTATTTCAGCCGAAAGAACAACAGCCTCTTAAAGCTGGTAAAGCCTTCATGGGATGGGAGGGCGCTTGTGAAGTCCTGCCTGAACGGTTCTTCGGAATTCATGGCGGAAGCCGCCGTATCGCTCGTAGGGATCGTCTATAATTTTCAGCTGCTTAAGTATGCGGGGGAGGACGGAGTAGTCATATATGGCCTGCTTATGTATGTCAGCCTGATCTTTTCGGCAATTTTCGTGGGATATTCCAATGGGGCGGGACCGGCATTCAGCTTCCATTACGGCGCAAAGGATCATGATGAGCTTAAGAATCTGCTAAGAAGGAGCCTGGTGATCATCGCAGTCACATCCTCAGTTATGTTTGTACTCTCGGAAGTGCTTGCGCGTCCGTTTTCCATCCTGTTTCTTAAGAATTCCGTGCAGCTGATACCGGACGCTGTTCATGCCTTCAGGATCATTTCGTTTGCGTATCTGTTCACCGGAATGGCTATTTTCAGTTCGGCCTATTTTACTTCGCTGAACAACGGGCAGGTATCGGCATTGATATCATTTTTCCGGACCTTTGTTTTTGAGCTTGGAGCGGTGCTTCTTTTGCCGGGGCTGCTTGGCGTGGACGGCATCTGGTATTCGGTTGTTCTGGCAGAGGTGATGGCCGCTGCTCTGGGGGGCATATTTATGCGGGTTTTGAGAACCGGATAATGATGAAGGGCTCTGCAAAAAGTATTATTGTATCAGAAAGCTTCCTATGGCCAAAACGAGGGTGGTGATTACGTTCAGAAGCTTGCTTCCGAGGGCTGCCTCTATCTGAACATCTGGGTCAACGAAGACGATAAGACCGGGAAGAAGCCGGTGATCTGATCTTATCGAAGGAGCCTTCTGATGTGCCTATGGACGAGTCAAAGATAATCAGCATATCTGTCAGTCATTGCAAGTCAAATCGAATGACCGCAAACTCCTGATTTTACTGCATAAAAAGAAGCAGGGTACGGGAATCGAACCCGCCTCCTCGGCTTGGGAAGCCGATGTACTACCGATGTACTAACCCTGCAATCGAACTTCATCTATTCTATAATATAGAATTGATTTTGGCAAGAGTAAAAAATTGTTACAATTCAGTTGTCAGCCAGATCACTGAATTGCAACATAAAATCAGTTTTTAAATGAATGTATCGGGGCGGGGATACGGCCCTTACGGTTTATGAAGCGTTCGCAGCCGAAGGGATTTACCGGCATTATCGGGGCGTGACCTAAGAGGCCTCCAAATTCCACCGTATCGCCAACCTGCTTACCGATTACCGGAATGATGCGCACCGCCGACGTCTTCTGGTTCACCATGCCAAGCGCCATTTCATCAGCAATAATGCCGGCGATCGTGCTGGCTTTGGTATCACCCGGTACGGCGATCATATCGAGACCGACCGAGCATACGCAGGTCATCGCCTCGAGTTTCTCTAAAGTAAGCGCTCCGGCTTCCACCGCTTCGATCATTCCCTGGTCTTCGCTGA
>DNAD01000023.1 GCA_003484785.1 Lachnospiraceae bacterium | reverse complement strand
AAAAGGCTGTGAATAGTAACGATATTGTAACGGTATCTCCGCTTTGACAGATCGTGACAGTAAAACCGGGCGTATGGCTGTGAAAGATGCGTGGATTGTTATAAAGGACATGTAACAGATGGCGGACAGCAGAGAACCTCAGAAAAAGAAGATAAAGACTGCCGTTGCGATAGAGTATGATCCGACGGATGCCGCCCCGCGGGTAGTTGCTTCGGGACGCGGAGCCATTGCGGAAAAGATCATTCAACAGGCTAAGGATAATGATGTCGCGATCCATAAGGACAGCAAGCTTGCCGATACTCTATCCAAGCTTGAGATCGGGGATTATATCCCTCCCGAGCTCTATGAGGTGGTGGCGGAGATCCTGGTTTTTGTTGACGAAATGGAACGGGCAAAGGGCAAGGCATCAAAGCTTATGCCGCTTAAGTAAAGGGCGCGGGCGGCAGCAAGGAGGATGTGTATGAATAAAAGGACGGTCGGTTCCGAGAAGGAGGAGCTTGCTGTCGCATATCTTAAGAAACACGGGATATATGTGCTTGAAAGAAACTTCAGATGCAGGGGCGGGGAGATAGATATTATCGGCCGTGACGGAAGCTGTTATGTTTTTTTTGAGGTGAAATACAGGAAAAACCCCGCTGCCGGCTTTCCCGTGGAGGCGGTAAACCTTAAGAAACAGACTACCATAAGCAGGGTGGCGGATTTTTACCGGCTTATCCATTCGCTTAATGATACGATCCCTGTAAGGTTTGATATTATCGCGATCCTGGGAACGGAGATAACCTGGTACAGGAATGCGTTTGAATACAGAAGATATTATAAATGAGGCATTAAAAAAAATATATCATTGATTTATTTTTCCTGATACATTAAGATATATTCGTCGGGTTAATTTCGGCTTACTCAATCCCGGAAGGTCCGGAATTGGGCATATTTATAGTCGTGAACGCAATTAGCTGCCGCTTTAAATCCGAGATATCTAACTGTACTGTGATATGATGGTTTAAGGGGAGGGAGAGTAAAATCCCGTTTTAAAGAGGAGATGATATTATGGCGGGTTTAAGAGAAAAGTTTTCAGGGCTTAAGGAGGAGGATCTGCTCACAGGAGTTCTGAACCGGCATGCCGGGTTTAACAAGGTAAACAAGTATATTGACAGGAATCCGAATACACAGTGTGCGTTCATGATCTTTGACGGTGATAATTTCAAGAAGATCAACGACAGCTACGGTCATAAATGCGGAGATGATGTCATAATACACAACGCAAAGCTTCTTAAGGAGAATTTTTCGGATAAAGGCATTATTTTCAGGCTCGGCGGTGATGAGTTTGTAGTGTTTTATCAGGATACGGACATAAATGAGATCAGCGCCAAGCTCAGAGATCTTACGATGGAGGAAAAGAGGGCTGTCATAAGTGACGGAAAGAAGATCAATTTCACGTTTTCCGTAGGCATAGCCTTGTATCCCAAATACGGGAAGGATAGCGAAACCTTACTGAAGATGGCGGATGATGCTTTATACAAGGCTAAATACGAGGGCCGGAACTGCTATCGCTTCAATACCGAGGGTATGGCACCCATTCACCGGGATCAGTTCATGTTTGATATTGAGGAGTTTTCAAAGGGCATGCCCGGAGGCTTTTTTGTTTATGAAGCAAACGAAGGTGAAAAACTGCTGTATGCCAGTGATTCCATGGCAAGGCTCTTTAACTGTGATTCCATCAGTGATTTTCGGAATTACGTCGGAAACTCCTTTAAGGGTATAGTGCATCCCGATGATTACGAGGCGATCAATGATGTGATCAAAAAGCAGCAGTTTGAGCTGCCGCAGAACGTGGATAAGATCGATTACGTAAGGTACAGGATCAGATGCAAGGACGGGACGATCAAAGAGGTGGACGATTACGGACACCTTGTACATGACATCAATTTCGGGATGGTGTACTATGTTTTCCTGGTGGATGTCCATTATCTGAATACCATCAATATTAAGAACAGATAGTCTATCTTTCACGGTTTGAAAGGCCGTGAAAAAAGAGAATTGATCCGGGCTGTATGCCTAAGAGCAGATAAAGAGAACAGGGAGGAATATCATTCCTCCCTGTTGTTGTATTTTTTCAGAATGCTCTGGATCTTTCCGGTAGGTGTATGCACGCTGGAAAGAGCGGTATCATGATTGAGAAAATCTATGATGGAGGCTAAGAACTTGCTCATGTCGGCCTCTATATAGTAGGGCTTTTCCATTAGCCCCGGCGGATGGTAGACGAGGTTTGTGGTGATTATCTTGTCAAAGTAGCATTTCTCATAGGCCTCATCGAAGATATCAAGGCCTTCAGTGAACAGCCCGAAGGTACAGCAGATAAATACCCGCTTTGCGTTCATCTCCTTAAGCTGTCTGGAGGTATCGATCATGCTTCCGCCCGAGGAGATCATGTCATCGATCACTATGACATCCTTTCCGTCTATGTTATCTCCCAGAAACTCATGGGCTACTATGGGGTTTTTGCCGTTTACGACGATGGAATAATCCCTTCTCTTATAAAACATTCCGGTGTCGACCCCGAGAACCCCCGCAAAGTAAACCGCCCGGTCCAGGGCTCCCTCATCGGGAGAGATGACAATAAGATGCTCCTTATCGATGATCAGATCCTTTTCGTAATGGATAAGGGCCTTGATGAACTGATAGGGAGGCATGAAATTATCAAAGCCGTTTAGCGGCGTTGAATTCTGAACCCTGGGATCGTGGGCGTCAAAGGTGACAACGTTTGAGACGCCCATGTGCTGAAGCTCCTCCAGGGCAAGGGCACAGTCAAGGGATTCCCTGGTATGCCTCTTGTGCTGGCGGCTCTCATAGAGGAAGGGCATTACGACGGTTATCCGGTGAGCCTTTCCGGCGATAGCCGATATCAGCCTCTTCGTATCCTGATAGATATCATCGGGCGACATATGATTTTCGTAGCCGTGCAGCCTGTAGGTCAGGCTGTGGTTGGTGACGTCTGAAATAATGAAGAGATCCTTGCCGCGGATCGATTCGTTAAGGGATGCCTTTCCCTCGCCTGTCCCGAACCGGGAGCAGGTATAGTCCACAAGAAAGGTTTCCGGCTCATAATCCTGAAATACCAGGGAGGAGCGGTGGGAAATATTTGTTACCTTCCGGTAATCCTTAAGATGCTTGTTTATAAGGTTTCCCAGATCCCTGCAGCTTTCATGACATATTATCTTAAGAGGCGCAACGGGCATCACTCCGTCAAGCAGCTCATTGTTATCCATATCCTCTAATCTGTTCCTGTTCATTCCAAATGAGGCTCCTTTGCTTACCTTAAAAGCAGATCCATCACAAAAGGATCAAAAAGGTTTCCGTTTATTTTTCTTTCCACAATATAGTATCTCATCAGGTGGGGCAGAGTCAAGGAGTGATTGAAAATGCAAAGGTTTTGTCGTTACCATATATTGAAATCGGTGAGGTTATGTGATAGATTTAAAAAATGCTGAATATTATAAGAGAGGTACAAAAGAGATGAGCAAGATAAGAACCAGATTTGCCCCGAGCCCCACGGGCAGAATGCATGTCGGCAATCTCAGGACAGCGCTTTATGCTTACCTTATCGCAAAGCATGAGGGCGGTGATTTTATCCTCAGGATAGAGGATACCGACCAGGAGAGATATGTGGAGGGAGCGGTTGACATAATATACCGGACTTTGGAAAAGACCGGTCTTTTGCATGACGAGGGACCGGATAAAGACGGCGGAGTCGGTCCCTATGTCCAGAGCGACAGACAAAAGGAAGGGATCTACTTAAAATATGCAAAGCAGCTTATCGATGAAGGTAAGGCATATTACTGCTTCTGCGATAAGGAAAGGCTCGAGAGTCTCACCCAGGTGATCGACGGCAAGGAGATAAGCGTTTATGACAAGCACTGCCTCCATCTTT
>DNAD01000265.1:6622-8248 GCA_003484785.1 Lachnospiraceae bacterium | reverse complement strand
CAAATTGTGCGCTTCGGAACAAACTAAAGTTTGTTCCGGTTCGTCAGCTTGCTGACTGACTGAATAATTACCTTATGTTCGTTCCGATTCATTCAGCTATGCTGACTGAATAAATACCTTGTTACGCTCTGTACTCAACACTTGTTCCGCTCATGCTCATTACCTCAGTCTTAAGCCTGTCCTCATCGGACAGCTCTGAGATATCCTCGTCGGTCAGGGCATTGAGGTCAAGAGTTCTTCTCAGTCTCCTGCTTCCGTCGCTCTCTCCCTGTCTGCCGGGGTTTGATCCCTGATCCTCGGGATTCTGGTGAAATCCGTGCTCCAGATTGTAATTTGCAACGGAAACATCGATCTCGGTAACCTTCTGCCCCTGTTCCTCAAAGGTCTTCAGCAGCTGTTCCATCTGCCCCGCGATCGCCTCTCTGACCTGCTCATTCTGTACGAGGATACGGGCATGCAGCATATCTCCCTGCTGGGTAACCTGAATATTCACCGCCCCAAGGGATGCCGGATGCAGCATCATCTCCATGGAGGTTTTCTCGGGACTGATGTTCATCCTTATCTGCTCGGTTACCTGCCCTATGATCTCTGTCTCCGAGGCGTAGCTGCTGTAGGATCTTACCGTCTCAACGACCTCTCCGGTCTGGGTGACCTCTGTCTGAACAATAGTCTGCGGCATCTGCAGCTGTGCTCCTTCATTCTCATTGCCCCTGCCCTGCTCCTGCCCGAAGCCGTTCTTTTTCGGGTCCTGCTTAAAGGCTATGCTCTGGCTGTTTTCGCTCTGAAGGACATCCGCGGTATCCTTGGCTTCAGCGCCGTCCTTTGCCGCCCCCTGTACCGGTTTTTCAGCCTCCACCGGTCTTTCCTTAAGGTCTTTGGTCTCATCCGAAGGTCCCTCTAAAGCATCCCCGAAATCGGCACCGGCCTGCATCAAAACGGCTTCATCACTATTCTCAAGCTCTGCCGCAATTGCCGCAAACTCCTCATCACTTAAGGAAAATTCCTGCTTAAACTCACTTATGATATCGGAAACCTCCGAAAGAACGCTGTTGATCCCTGAAAGCAGCTCCTCGTTAGTAAGCAGGTCTACAGGATTATCGATCCCCGAGACTTCCATCATGAGCGCTTTTACACTGTCGGGGTTTAAAAGCTCCGCCGTCGCCAGGTTAAGGTTCTCCATGGCAGCATTCAGTTCCTCGTCAGATATCCCAAGCTGATCTTTGATCGCCTTCCTGATCTTCTCGATCCTTTCACTAAGCTCCTGCCGGACATTTCCTTCATCGATCCCCGAAACATCCTTTTCAGCGCCTGTGTTGTCGGCCTGTCCATTCACGGCCTTGTCACTTCTCTGCTCAACCTCCTGTCTTCCCGTCCTTTCGACCTCAAGCCTTCCCTGTCCGCGCTTATCCTCCACGCCCTGAAAGCCTCCGGACTCCTGCTGGTTTACGGGTCTTGTCCGGGCCTCGGACATAGCCTTTGAGAAGGAGTTATCGCCCTCCTGCTGGCCGGGAGACCTGATCACGGAAAAGGAGGGATCGTTCTGTGAAAAAAACGATTTAAGGTCATTAATTGACGCTCCTGTCATCTCCATCTCCTTTCTCTGCGCCGGTTCGTATACGAACCGTG
>DNAD01000265.1:0-6529 GCA_003484785.1 Lachnospiraceae bacterium | reverse complement strand
TCGTATACGAACCGTGCGCTTCGGATCAAACTATAGTTTGTAATATTATTATCGGCTATTGAGTTGAAATGCTTAAGGGATTTCGCCAATGAACCTGTCCCTATATGAAAACTTTGCTGACTGAACGGTTACCATTCAACCGTACAGTCAGCAATCTTAAAGTTGCCGTGCTCAGTCCGGATTCATCAGCTTTGTGATCCTTGCGGCAAAATCAGGGCTCATGGAATTGAGTATCTTGGCCCGGGTGGCAGCCTCCATTCTCTCAAGGATCTTAACCACCAGGTCAAGGTTATCGCCCATCTGCTCGAATATGGCGGCGGCGCTCTTTGCCTTCATTTCACTGTAGGTCTTTACGTATTCATCGATCTCCTTATCCTCTTCAATCTGAGCGACCACCTGCTTGTAAAGATATTCCGCGTTTTCGGGATCCACGCTTTCATAAAATTTCTTATATTCTTCAATATCCGGCGCTTCATCGGAAAAGACCACTTCCTCATAGAATTCAGTCTTAAGCTTCTGAAACTCAACCTGGCTGTCCTCAAAGGTCTGCAGCCTTCTTATCTCCTCCTTCAGAGCAGCTATCTGCTCATCGTCCGAGGCTGCGCTGACCGCCTTCTTCAGCTCCTCGTTTTCCTTTCTTAACTTTTCCACCTCCCGGATGGCATCGTCAAGATTTGTAAATTCCTGCTCCGGCTCGAGATCGGCGCTGCTGAATTCGGTGTCCGGCAGTATCTTGTTGATCACAGGAACGTCCTTAAGCAGCGGATACAGCACATTCGAACCGAAGCCGCCCACATCCAGCTTTATCAAAAGCGCCAGTATTGCCAGCCATATGATTATTATCAGGATAATGATAAGTACAACAGAAAAAGAACCGCCTTCGTCCTCCGTCTCAGCATCTGTATACAGAGTCGCCCCTTCATCAGAAACAGTGGCATCAAAGCCGGCCTTGCCCTTTTTATCCTTTTTTTTCTTTTTCTTTCCGGAGTCCTCCTCCAGAAGCTCCTCATCTTCCTTTGCCATGGTCATCCTCCCTTGCCGGCTCCAAAGCGATAGCTGACAAGCTCATCTATCTCCTTGCTCTCGGAGGCCTTGATTTCTTCCAGAAAAACCTCAAATGCATTTTCCTTGAGCTTATCCTGGGTCTTCCTCTCCTGGATCGCATCCTGCAGCTTTTCCCTCTCGCTCTCCACCTTCTTCTCGGCTTTTTTGATGTTGAGCCTTTGAAGCTGCATCTGATATTTCATGTACTCTACAGCCTCCAGGGTTTCCTGGATCTTAAGCACATTGATAGGGCCCGAGTACAGCTCTTCCAGCTGCTTTTCATAGGCCAGCCTCCTGCGGTCAAGCTCTGTAAGCTTTTCTTCCTCCTCATTGAGCTCGGCCTGGGCTACCGCATAGTCATTCCTGGCCTGTGTCTCCAGCTTTTCCTTCAGATCGAGGATGTTCTGCATCCTGTAAATAAACTTAGCCATGATCAGTCAAATATTTTCTCCAGAAGCTCTATCTCGTTGTCAAACTGATATTTGCTGTCCACTTCCTGGCAGAGGAATTCATTTACCTTATCTATCTTTTCAATGGCATAATCGATGTTCGGATTGGAGCCCGCCTTATAGGCCCCGATATTGATAAGATCCTCCGCTTCGTTATAGGTCGCCAGCACATTCTTTAGCCTGCCTGCGGCTGCCTTGTGCTCCTTCCCGGCCACCTGGCTCATGCACCTTGAGATACTGGCGAGTATATCAATTGCAGGATAATGATTCTTATGGGCCAGTCTCCTGTTTAGTACAATGTGGCCGTCAAGGATGCCTCTGGCGGTATCGGTGATCGGCTCGTTAAAATCATCTCCGTCCACAAGAACCGTATACAGCCCGGTAATGGAACCCTTGTCGGAATTACCGGCCCTTTCCAGAAGCTTCGGAAGCTCCGCATAAACACTGGGCGGATATCCTCTTGTTACCGGCGGCTCACCGCTGGCAAGGCCTATCTCCCTCTGAGCCATGGAAAACCTGGTAAGGGAATCCATCATTAAAAGGACGTCCTTCCCCTGATCCCTGAAATACTCGGCTATGGCGGTAGCGGTCATAGGCGCTTTTTTTCTTACAAGGGCAGGCTTGTCCGAGGTGGCGCACACAACGATGGAGCGCTTCATTCCCTCCTCGCCCATATCCCTTTCTATGAATTCCCTGACCTCTCTGCCCCGCTCTCCGATAAGAGCTATGACGTTTATGTCTGCTTTGGTATTTCTGGCAAACATCCCGAGCAAGGTGCTCTTGCCCACTCCGGAGCCCGCAAATATTCCTATACGCTGCCCCTTTCCAATGGTCAGTATCCCGTCCACGGCCTTTACTCCCAGGGCTAACGGCTCCCTTATGATCTCTCTGTCCATGGGATCGGGCGGATTGGCGTCTATGGGATAACTCTTCCCCGTGTTAAGCACGCTTCCGTCGGGCATCCTTCCGAGACCGTCAAGGGTCAGTCCCAGCATTTCCTCTCCGACGCTTACCATAAGCGGCTCACCGGTGTTCTCAACTATGCAGCCGTAGCCTATGCCTTCGGTAACGTCATAGGGCATCAGCAGGGTTCTGTTATTCCTGAAGCCCACGACCTCGGCAGCCACATATTTACCGGTCCGTTTGTCTATGATGATCCTGCACATATCGTTGAGCTTCGCATCCGGCCCGATGGACTCTATCGTAAGCCCGACCACGTTGACTACCTTGCCGAGTCTCTTAAAATAGGTTTTCTCAAGAGCATGTCTGTACTTATTGTTATTGTTCATTGGTATAAGATAACAGCCGCAATTCTTTCTTCAGCAGCGCCAGCTCCGTTCCGAGCCCGCATTCATAGATCCCGCTTTCGCATTCCACGAAGCAGTCGGAAGGCTTCAGAGTAACGTCCTCCACGATCTCTACCGAATCAACACCGCCGACGCTGTTTAATATCTCCTCCTTAAAAGCACTGACATAAGCGTAATCGTCCGAGGAAACATGAACAAAGAAGTTCCTTCCTCCCTCTATATTCTTTATTGCATCCTTCATGAGATTTATGACGACATTCGTCTGATCGGAAAGGTCGATACCCAGGACATGCTCATAGACCTCGGTCAGATCCCTGACAAGCTCCTTTTCCATTACCTCGTAACGGCTGTTGTACTCGTCCTCAAGCTCCCTCTCCTTCGCCTCAAGCGCCTGCTCTTTTACCTGAAACTCAGCCTGAGCCCGTTTGAGCCCCTCTTCATACCCCTCTTGGCTGCCTTCGTTCCTCGCCTGAACTTTCAGGGCCTCGGCCTCTCCTCTGGCTTCCTCCAGTATCCTCTCGGCCTCCGCTCCTGCCTCGTCCATTATCCTTTCAGCCTCTTCCTGAGCCTGTCTTATAAGCTCATCGGTATCTATCCTTGGGGCCGGCGCTTCCTTTATGACGTTTCCGCTCACCATGTCATCCGGTATGGCGCCCGGCTCCCCCTCATCATCCAAAAGGGCCTCTACCTGCTCTGCTGCAATACCGTAGGAAAAATCGTCAGCGAAATTCTCATCCCCGTCCATCTCAAGTATCTCGGCAAGCTTCTGCATCTTATCTGCGATCAGTTCATTTGAGTCTATGACCCTGGCTTTGTCGTTCTTAACCTGATAATAGCTTGACTTGTAGAGATTACTGCTAGACAACGATCTCGTCACCTCCGCCACGCGAAATTACGATCTCAGAAGAATCCTCAAGCTTTCTGATGATATTGACGATCTTCTGCTGTGCCTCTTCAACATCCTTCATACGGACAGGCCCCATGAATTCCATGTCTTCCTTTATCATGACCGCCAGACGCTTGGAAAGGTTGTTGAAGATCGCATTCTGCACCTCTTCGTTGGCTCCCTTTAAGGCGATGGCCAGATCGCTGTTGTCGACATCCCTGAGCACTCTCTGGATAGCCCTGTCGTCAAGCAGAAGGATATCCTCAAATACGAACATCTTCTTTCTGATCTCATCGGCAAGCTCGGGTTCATCGATCTCCAGAGTCTCCATGATATGCTTTTCGGTACTCCTGTCTACGGTATTTAATATCTCTACTACCGAATCTACGCCACCGACGATGGTGTAATCCTGATTGACGAGATTTGAAAGCTTTGTCTCAAGTATCTTTTCCACGTCCTTTATAACATCCGGTGAGGTCCTGTCCATGGTGGCTATACGTTTTGCGACATCAGACTGCCTGTCGGGCGGCAGAGCCGATATGATCAGCGCCGACTGGGCGGGACTTAAATACGATAAAATAAGGGCAATAGTCTGAGGGTGCTCATCCTGTATAAAGTTGAGCACCTGTGATGCCTCGGTCTTTCTGATGAATTCGAAGGGCTTAACCTGCAGCGAGGCCGTGAGCTTTCCAATAACCTCCATAGCCTTCTCCGCTCCGAGAGCATTCTCCAGAAGCTCCTTGGCATACCCTATACCACCCTCTGCAATGTACTGCTGAGCCAGGCAGACCTGATAAAACTCCTCGATCACCGCTTCCTTGACCTGAGGAGTTATACTCCTTGTATTTGCGATCTCGAGCGTAAGCTCTTCGATCTCCTCTTCCTTGAGGTACTTAAAAATAAGCGCAGACCTTTCAGGACCCAGCGCGATAAGCAGGATCGCGCTCTTCTGGAGTCCTGATATCATGTCATTTGCCTGTGACTGCATAGGCATATTCTGTTTTACCCCCACTCCTCATTAAGCCAGTTTCTCAAAAGCTGAGCCGCGGCATCGGGGTTGTCGTCCACAAACTTCTCTACCATAAGCCTTACCTCAGACTTTGTCTCCAGCTCTATATCTTCAACACCCATATTCTCCTGGGTGGTCTCAAGCATATTCTCCACCGAAAGCTCTTCTTCCTCTTCCACCTCTTCCTTCTCTCTCCTGAGGCTTGAGAATACTACAAAGCCGAGGAGGGCAAGGATAAGTACGATAAGCACGATCTGGGCTATGTCAGCCGCGTCCACCTTAAAGCCTTCGGCCGCCTGGAAGATGGGAACGTCATAGGCTATTATGGAAACGTTGGCCACGGGTATCCCGGTAGCGTTCGCCACCAGGGTCACAAGATCATCATCCACGGTCTTTCTGACCATATCGGAATTTTCTGCCACAAACTCATCGAAGGTGATCCCGTCCAAAAGCCCCTGATTCTTCAGCTCATTCTCCTTATAGATCACATAATGGGAAGCGGTGACCGCGATCGACGAGCTGCCGTAATCTATGACTCCGGGAGGGGTCACACGGTTGCTGATCCTCTCGCTGGGCAGATAGTCGCTCGATTCCTCATTTACGGAATATCTGGAATTGGTACCGTCCTCTATGACATAGGTATTCTCCTCGGTATTCGTATCCGTCCCCGGAATGCCGCTTATGGCTCCCTGTCCTTCAGCCTCGTAGGAATCGGTATGGGACAGCACGTTCGTTCCGTTCTCGTCCGCCTGGGTATAATTATGAGAGGTCTCCTCTCTTGAAGAAAAGTCCATGTTCAGGTTGGTGGCTACCTTGACCTCCTCAAAAAGGTTGGAGCCGAGCAGAACCTGCGTAACCTCCTGCTTTACAAGCCTCTCTGCCTCGTTTTTTAGCTGTATCTGCGTGGTTGCCTTGATACTCTCGTTGGGATTGGCAGCCTCGGCACCGGAAAAAAGAAGGTTTCCGTTGGAATCGATGATCGTGATGTTCTCTGTAGTCTTATTTCCCAGTGCGGTGGCGATATTCCTCGCAAAATTCTCGGCTACGCCGTTTCCCAGCTCTTCGTTCAGATCGAGCATCACGCTTGCATAGGACTCCTCTTTCTCCGCAAGCAGAGTACCGTCATCCGTCGGGATGGAAAGAGTCACATAGGCAGCCGTTACCGCAGGTACCGACATCATAATCTCCTCAAGCCGTTTCTCCCGATACAGCTTGTAGGTCTTTTCCTTGTCGGCCTCGGTAGTTGAAAAGCCTCCCGCCAGGGCATCGTTTAAGGAATAGCTGTCTGCGGGGATCCCGTTGGCCCCCAGCAGAAGAGTCGCCGTAGCAAGGCTTTCCTTTCTTACGGATATTATCAGCCCGTCATCAGTGACCTTATACTCTATCCCGTCTCCCTCCAGTAGATCGATGATATCGGAGGCTTCCTTCGTGGACTCGCAGGTCACAAGAGTAACGTACTGGGGTCTGGTAAGCACGGTCCCCAATATGGCAAGCGCAAGGATTATGCCTGCTGCCGTACTTATGATTATGGTTTTCTGTTTTGATGTGAATTTATTCCACCAGGCCAGAAGCCTCTGTGGAATCTCCCTTAATCTGTCAGCCAAAACCTGCTCTCCTTTTTATACCGCGTTGCCGTTCACCGCCTTTTGGGCTGTGAATAGTAACACCATACTGCAACTTATGGCACATCTGTCATCCTATACCTGTATCTGCATAAGCTCCCTGTAGGCCTCAATGAACCGGTCTCTTAAGGCAACGGTATAGCTGAGTGCCGTGGAAGCCTTTGCTGCCGCAATTGAAAGATCATGGGTATTTTCCGAAATACCCATGGCAA
>DNAD01000085.1:1380-24612 GCA_003484785.1 Lachnospiraceae bacterium | reverse complement strand
CAACGGCAAAAGCGTTTTTTACCTGCCGATCATATGATAACACAGAACAGGGTATCGGTACAACGAAGAAAAACAGTAACTAACGGTTAACCAAAGAAAACTGATCGTTTGTTTTCAAACAGGATATTTGCTATTATAATGGAACCATTACAATGATGCCGGAAAAGGAAATGAAATGGACAGGAAGATGACAGAGACAACTGATAAAAACAAGGCTGTAGAGAGAAGCATCCAGAAGAAATATCACAGGCAGCTGTGGACGCCCTTTATCCGGGCCGTAAAGAGGTACGCTCTGATAAGGGAGGGAGACAGGATAGCCGTATGCATTTCGGGAGGCAAGGATTCCATGCTCATGGCAAAGCTCATGCAGATGCTTAACCGCCACAGCGATTTTCCCTTTGAAGTGGTTTACCTTGTCATGGATCCCGGCTATAGCAGGCTGAACAGACAGAAGACAGAGAGCAATGCAAAGCTTCTTCAGATCCCTGTCACGATATTTGAAACAAATATCTTTGACGTGGCCAACAGCTCGGACAAATCCCCCTGCTACCTCTGCGCCAGGATGAGAAGGGGCAGCCTTTACGCAAAGGCTAAGGAGCTTGGCTGCAACAAGATAGCTCTGGGCCATCATATGAACGACGTGATCGAGACCACCTTGATGGCAATGTTTTACAGCTCACAGCTTCAGGGTATGCTTCCGAAGCTCAACAGCACCAACTTTGAAGGAATGGAGCTCATACGGCCCCTCTACTGTATAAGGGAAGAGGACATTCTTGCATGGTGTACTTACAACGGGCTGGAATTCATCAGGTGCGCCTGCCGCTTTACGGAGAAGGCCTCATCAGACGATCGTGAGGAAGGCTCCAAAAGGCAGGAGATAAAGGCCCTTATAAAAAGGCTTAAAACGGACAATCCCGAGATCGAGGACAGCATTTTCAACAGCCTTCACGCGGTGTGCATCGAAACCTTCCCGGGCCTGAAGGCTAAGGGAGAGCTGCACTTTATGCCCTCCGGATCGGGAGGAGCCCTTTAGACGGCATATTTCAGAGAGAGGATCGAAAATATTATGGCAAATGACAGTATACAGAAGGTTCTGATCCGCATGCTCGCGATCGTGATATGCTTTCCGGTGCATGAAAGCGCCCATGCATGGGTCGCGGATAAGCTGGGGGATCGCACCGGAAGAAATGCGGGGAGGATCTCATTAAACCCCATGGTCCACATGGAAATGTTCGGTACCCTGTGTTTTCTGTTTCTGGGGATCGGGTATGCAAAGCCCGTTCCCGTAAATATCGGTAATTTTAAGAGCCCCAAGAGGGATTTTGCCCTGACGGCCCTTGCGGGTCCCCTGTCAAACCTTATCATGGCCGTGATCCTTATGCTCATGCTTAAGCTCATCATGGCAGGAGCCGGCATCGGCGCAGCTTACGGGCTTATTGCGGAGGGACTGATATACGCTGCATATCTTAATATCAGCCTGGCGGTTTTCAATATGATACCGGTACCGCCCCTGGACGGCTCCAGGCTGGTAACGGCCGTCCTTCCGGACAGATTATACGGCCTGTTTTTAAAATACGAGAGATATTCGGGTCTTGCGCTGTTCATCGTGATATTTATCTTAAACAGAGCGGGGATCTCACCCATAGCATATGCTACGGGAGCCGTGTTCAGGGCCGTCACGGGGCTGCTTGGCCTGTAAGCGTGCCGGAATGAGAAATCTGTTCGCCGCCGAAATTGATCCGCACCGGCAAAACCCGCTGCTGTCACGGTTCACAGGGCCCTGAATAAATAACGGGAAAACGGTAAACGGTATATTCTTATGGGTTTTGAGTGGAAATCGAGACGATCTTGTGCTATATTGTTGTGAGAGCTTTTTTCGTGTAAAAAACAGAACTCTGTACATGATGTATTCTTTGCTGATGAAGGCGACCGGCGTTCGGGCTGCGGACAGGGGCGGTTTCGCGCTATACATGCTGTGTACGGGCAAAAAATAATGATATCGGATAAACTGATCAACCGCGCAGATCTGGAATTACAAAAAAAATCGTCGGATATAAAAAAGGGGATAATAAACCAGTTCATCTGGCCTCTGGTAGTATTCCTGTTTCTTGTGACAACTCTTGAGGGGGTTGTTCTCATGGGCTTCTTTATAAAGAGCTATGTGGAGAGACGGGAACAAAACACCATGAAGGTGGCGATGTATACCTCGGAGATCTTTGAGGAGTACAGCGCCCTTGACTGGCTGATACCCTTCTGGCATGACCATTATGACGAAATGCGGTTTGTATATGACAGCGAGGGCACGGCAAAGCTGGAGGCGGAGTTTGAGGGCAGCTCCGGTTTCGGAAATATACGGAAGGTAACCAGGGAACAGATCGAAAGCTGCTCCCCGGAATATCAGCTGCTTTTTGCGGAGGCGGTATACGCGCGCTGTTCACAAAAGCTTGATAAGATCAAGCAGAGCTTCGGGCTGGTATACTCTTACTCCCTCGTACTTGACAGGGTTGACGATCAGGATTATCTGTTCTTTTTCGCGACGGGCGCGCTGCCTGATGAAAAACGTATCAGTCAGGGCGGTGAGCTCTTTGAGCTTGGAACCCGTGAACCCTATACGAGAGGGTGGTATCCTGTTTTTGAAGAGGTATACTTTACGGGACTTCTGCCAAAGAAGTTTGATTCCCTGAGCAGAGCCCTCTTAGACAAGGATGGCGTGGTACATATGTATGCGCCTGTCCATGATAAAGACGGCAACATGGTGATGGTCGCCGCCGCGACCCTTCCGGTCAGGGATTTTGTAAATGATAACAATGTGGTGCTGGTAGCTGTTTTTGCCGTTACCTTCGTTCTGCTGCTGCTGATCCTTCTCTGGGTCAGGTATTATCTGAAAAAAGTGGTCGTAAAGCCGGTTCACAGCGAGCAGGTCATAATAAAAGCCTATGCAAAGGACAGAGATTCAGGTAAGGCGATAAGAAGCCTTTCTTCTATCCGCACCAATAATGAGCTTGAGTTACTGGCAGAGGATTTCTCCAGAATGATAACGCGGCTTGAGCTGTATGAATCGGAGCTGCTTACGATGACGGCCGAGAAAGAGCGGACTAAAACGGAGCTCTCAAACGCGGCCCAGATTCAGGCAGCCACTCTTCCCACAGCCTTTCCGGACAGGCCGGAATTTGAGCTCTATGCCATGATGGATCCGGCAAAGGAGGTCGGAGGAGATTTTTACGACTTCTTCTTCCTGGATGAGGATCACCTGATGCTGTTAATAGGGGACGTCTCCGGAAAGGGCATGCCCGGGGCGCTGTTCATGATGACGGCCAAGGCCCTGCTTAAGACAAGGGCTCTGCAGGGAGGCGCCTTTTCCGAAATACTCAGTGACGTCAACGGGGAGCTGTGTGATATAAATAAATATAATCTGTTTGTTACTGTCTGGATGGCAGTGATCAATATAAGGACCGGAAACGGGGTCTCGGCCAATGCCGGGCATACGGATCCCGTATTAAAGAGGGCCGGAGGAGAATATGAACCGGTCCGCTACCGTCATGACCCGATAGTCGGAGTATTGCCGGGGGTCAGGTATTCAGCGCACTCCTTCCTGCTCTATCCCGGAGACAGTATTTTTGTCTATACAGACGGAGTGCCGGAGACGGTGAACGCGCAGGATGAGCTTTTCGGGGAGGAACGGATGCTTTCACTCCTCAACGGAAGTAAGGACGCGGATATGAAGAGCCTTCTTTCCTCCGTCAGGAAGGGGATAGATGAGTTTGCCGCGCAGCCGGTGGCATACGATGATATTACGATGATCGGTTTTAAGTATTTCGGGAATGATAAAGAAGGATGATCCCGAAAGAGAGGAGGATCGGCATTGGTCATTCAGGAAATACCGGGTGAGGACAGCCTGGTTTTAAAAATACAGGGAAGAATAGACGCTAACTTTGCGGATGAGTTTACGGAGAGGATAACCGATGCCTGCGGCAAAAGCAGCTATGTCAAGCTGGATCTGTCGGAAGCGCCATATTTTTCCAGCGCCGGACTAAGGGGGCTTATCATGGGACAGAAGATCGAGGGCTTAAAGCATGGTAAGATCGAGCTGTACGGTGTAAATGACGTCCTTTTAAAGATCCTTCAGGATACGGGACTGGATCAGTCCCTTACCATATACACCGGAGGCATCGATTCCGGAGAACCTCCCCTGAATACAGGAAGGAGCGCGGGACCGGGGATCGAGGAGACGAAAAGGCTGAACGGCCCCGGAGATAACACCGAGGCTTCTCCGGGTTTTCTGAAGACTCTTCCCATCGCCCAAAGTACGGATCAGATATTCATGGTGGCAGTACAGGCAAAAACGGCAGCCTGGGTTGCCCTGCATGAGAAGGATGCCAACGGAAGCTGGTATATGATGATGTCGACGGTGGGCTTTATAGGAAGAGAAGGACTGGGAGAAAAGGGAAAGAAGAACAGTACTCAAAGGGGCGTCTACGGGTTTGAGAAAAACCTTCTGACCTGTACGGATGACAGAAGGGCCTTTACGGACGGACGCATCGCCATACCGAGGGACAAGCTTAATTACCTGCTTGATCATGTTTCGGAGAACTGCGTCTGCGTGGTCGATGAACTGGAAGCGCTGGGTGGGAGTTTATAAAGCGTGAACAGACGGCGGGATAATTGATCGAAAACGTTACTATCACAGCCCAAAAGGCTGTGAATAGTAACTCGAAAACAACTGCTTGGTAAGGTGTCCGGGCGGCAAAAAGCGCAGGCCCGGATCAGAAGAGATACTCAGGAAGGGTTAGAATATGGGCAGCGGAGAGTTAACAATAGGAGAACTCAACAGAAAGAAGGAAGAGCTGAATAAAACGGGCGGCATAAATACGGAAAGGTCCGTTTTTCAGACGGGAGAGCAGGATACGGGTGATCGTGATTCCTTTATGCAGCCCGGTTACGCCTATAATCCCAGAACACAGCAGTTTATCAATAACGGGCCTCTTATGCAGACCCGTATCCACACGCAGAATGCCGTGGATATCGCCCCCGAAAAAAAGGTGGAGATGAAAAAGAGCGCAAGGGAGGCCGAAGAGACGACCCGGGTCAGGTCGCAGGAGAAGCAGGATGTGATCAAGGCCCGCTCGGATCTTAAGGCTTTTTCCGGCGATGCGATGCAGAACGGGTCATTTACGGTAAAGGCCAAGGAGGCTGCCCGCCATTTCTACCGCCAGCTTACGGACTGGGCCGGGAGCTTTGAGGACGGCGGAAGCGGTTTTTACAAGAGCATGGGCATAAACGGAGTTATGGACTGCCTCTATGTGGACGGCATGAGCCTGCGGAATTATCTGAAGGAGCAGTATTGGTACAAGACCACGGGAAAGCCTGCTCAGGATGAGGAAATGATCCGTAACTATATCGCCCTCATCGCCGCCAGAGGCAATCACGTGATCACCATGGCGCGTCCGAATCTGAACGGGAGCGGGGCGGAGGTTCAATATAAGAATCTGTACGTGGATCTTACGGAGGTAGGCTCCAGGGAGGCGGAAAACTCCCGAAAGCTCAAGGAAAGGGGCGATCAGGTCAGGAGCAATCTGAAAAAGCGGCTGGACCGGGATCTGACCGAACAGACCGGGATGGCTTATCGCCAGGCATACGGCTGCAATTCCGACGGCTTCGAGCGCATTGAGAAGGCTGAAAGGGGACTTAAGGGAGCCAAAGCGGAGAAATCCGAGGAATACCTTAATTTTAATAAGAAGTTTGACAGCTATAACGGCGGCCTGCAGAAGCTTGGGCTTAAGCCCGGGAGGGATGATATCAATCTGGCAGTGGCGCAGAAGATGAAGGAGCGCTGCGATGAGGCACTGAAGGCGGCGGATGAATTCCTTCGCATACACTCGGATAACGAGGAGGCGGTCAGGGCCGTTAAGCAGGCCAAAAAGGCTCTTGAGACGGATCAGGAGCTTTTGCAGAGCGCCATAGATACAAAGCTTATCGAGGAAGGAGCGAGGATGCGCCTTGATGAGCTTTTAGACAGCGGTTCGCAGAAAACGCCGGAGGGAGACGGCAGGGGGAACGACTCTGACTTCGGAAATGATGAGGGTGAAAACGGGGGTAACGAATAGGCCGGACGGGACGGTCTTAAGCGGTCTTGGGAAATTTGCAGGGGATATCAAAATGTGGGTCTCTTTTGTGCCCTTTGGTATGATATGATCTATATTATTCATTTTCATCACGAACAGGAGAAGACAGGATATGATGCGAGATAAATGGAATGGCTTCAGTAAGCTCAGAAAGAGACTTTTTGCGGGGACTCTGGCGGTGGCGGTGCTGAGCACAAGCTTTGGCATCGGGAGCGCGGTAAATGCGGATTCCTCGGAGAACGGAAGGGTCGTGGTGGCTTTTGCCGCTCTTCCGGAGGAGATCGCCTGGCAGGAGCTGCCTCTAAAAAGCAGCGAAGCGGATATCCGCTTCCCGGATGAGCTGGATGTGATCATCTACTCGGAAAGTGAAGAAATAAATGAGGAAATGATCCCGACGCTGCCTCCTTCGCCGGTGCCTGAAGAAGAGCCCCGGGAAGACGGGGAATACGCGGTTGTGACCCCTGCGCCCACAGAGGAGCCCGGACAGGAGGGAGAATATGTTTTCCCGACGGAGGTTCCCACAGGTGAGCCCGGGCAGGAGGGAGAAAACGTAATCCCTACGGAAACGCCCACGGGAGAGCCCGGAGAGAACGGAGAAAATGCGGTGCCGACCGCTGCCCCGACCGGCGGTAACGGTGAAACCGGTGAAACCGGGGCACAGGATCCCGCACCGGAGGGCACGCCCCAGGAGGGCGGTGAGCCCGCAGCTCCTCAGCCGGCAGAGGAAAACGGCGCAGGAGCGGAAAACGGAACAGGAGCGGAAAACGGCGCGGGATCGGAAAATCCCGGTCCCGTTTCACAGGATGATACAACGGTTACGGCACCTGAGGATACACAGCAGGGAAATACCGGGACACAGGAAGGCACTCCGGGAGAGATCAGCGGATCGGCGAAGACGATCTTAAGGGATCTGGGTTCTCTGTTTGCGCTTAAGGTGTATGCGGCGGAAAACGAGGGGGATACACAACCGGAGACCTCAGATACCGGATACGGGGATGGGTTTGTCGAAGGCGAGCACAGGATCCTTCAGGGAGTAAGGTGGGAGCTTGATCAGGAAAGAAGCCCTTACGGAAGCGTTTTCCAGGCAGCCGTAGAGGGGGATGTATTTTATTATGTTCCCGATATCTCTGCTTTCGGACTGACCTCGGAGGCCGAGCTTCCGACTATACGGGTAACGATCACTTCCGCAAAGAAAGAGGAAAATAAAGAAGGGCAAGCCGGTGAAGCGGCCGAAAACGAAGAAGAGCCCGAAATGGAGTTTAAGCAGTTCGTGATCTCCGACGGCGTGCGCGTAACGATGGAGGCGCCCGCAGGAGTCTTTCCGGAGGATGCGGTCCTGACTGTGAGACGGATAAGCGATTCGGCCGATCAGGAGAGGATAGAGCAGGTCATCCGGTCAGACATGGGTATGACAACGGGCGGTACCGATACATTGACAGAGTCCTACCCGGGCGGTGATGGGGATGCCTTACAGCCTGCCGACGCTCAGCCGGCACAGACGCTTTCGATGGTATCCTTCGATATCACGGTGGTGGATGCAGACGGTAATGAGCTGCAGCCGGATACGGAGTTTGGTGAGGTCAGGGTGACCTTCCAGGCTTCGGGACTGTTCGAACAGGCAGGCGAGGGCGCAGGAATCTCGGTCTACCACTTTGATGAAGGCCTTGACAGCGCTTCAAACGTGGGAGCTCAGGTGGATGCCTCGGAAGAGACCGTATCGGTATCTGCCGATCACCTTTCGGTATTTACCGTGGCTGTTTCTCATGATGCGGCAGTCTCTTCCTCTTCGAAGGTTTCGGTGACCGATATAGTCAGTTCGCTTCCCAAAGCGGATCTGCAGGTGATACAGGGCGAAAAGTACACCGTAAAGGGAAATGTGGCCTTCGGCTCGACCTTTACCGTGTCTCCTGCCAATGCGACACAGCAGAAGGTGGAGCTGGAGCTTTGGCAGAACGACAGTAAGGTTGCCCTGGATGCAGACGGGGGATTTACGGCAGGAAAAGGGGATTATACCCTGAAGGCCACGGTAAAGGGCGGGGTCATTTCCCCGACGGGTGCTGTATCTGACTTTGTTTTAAATCCTCCCATTACCGTTAAGAGCAAGGATCCGTCAGATCCGGGCACGAAGATGATCTCCGTAGGGGATTACAGCTACTCTGTTCTTCAGCAGCAGCAGGCAGTGGATGCCTATCTCAATAAAGCCAGGGAGATAAAGATCCTTCCGAAGAGTGCTGAGAATGTCCAGTATCTGATACTTAAGGACGAATTCATTACTTCCGATTCGACCCTGAGCGAAAGGACTGACTGGTCAAAATATTCGGATGATAACAGGCCTCAGCTCAGGCCCAACCAGATAAATTATATCTATGTCCAGTACAGTGATGACAGCCATATTTCCTCCAGAGGTATCTGGGAGGATGAAACGGCCCCGCAGATCTCAAAGGTTTCTGCAAGCGTAACCAAAAAGAAGGCCGAGATCACCATTGAAGCAAAGGATATGGCGGGGGATAAGGAAGGCTGCGGAATAAGTACATACTATGTTCTGGGGCTGCCTTCAAGCCAGAAGGCTCCCACGGCCGATGAGATCATGAAGGCCGAAACAGGCTCGGGCAAGGTGGCCGCAAACGGGTCTTCGGGAGACTTTACCCTGACTCTTCCCAATAAGGATTCCTATACCTTCTACGCTGTCGTAAAGGATAAGGCGGGAAATGTGAGCGAGGTTTCCTCAAGCTCCGCTTCCGGATCTAATTCGGCCAGCATAGAGGTCATGGAGCATGTATATACCTCGGTGCAGGGAAAAGATAAGATAGACGATTACACGAAGGAGCAGAAGGAGATAAAGATCACGGCGGATAAAAAGGGCCCCGGGATCGATCATATCGAATATTATATATGTGATACCTTCTACAGCTCAATGAAGGCGCTGGAAATGGAGCTTCAGAAATCGGCCACCAGCGAAAAAGCGGAAACGGTCCAGTACTGGTCGATCTACAACAATGCTTCAAAGCCTGCCCTTAAGAAGGACCAGCTCAACTATATCTACGCAAAGCTCATTCCGAAGAACGAATCTACGGAACCGACCTATCTCTCCTCCTGCGGCATCTGGGAGGATGAGATCAAACCGAAGGTGGACAGTGTAAGCCCTAATCCCAAGGAGACTACGGCCGAGATCACCGTAAAGGGTACGGACGCCGAGAGCGGGATAAAGTATTATTATATCCTCGTAAAGAAAAAGGATGATGCAACGCCCAAACCCAAGGACGTGGTGGATTCCGGCAAGAAGGAGGAGGAAGGCAGCTTTTCCGTTGACGGCCTTACGGCAAAGACCGACTATATCGTTTACGCGGTGATAGAGGATAAGGCAGGTAATATAAGCGATGTGAAGTCAGGCAAGCTTACCACGAAGGAAGCGGCCAATGCAGCCTCTTCCGCAAGCTCCGGCTCGGGAAGCTCGGGAAGTTCGGGAAGCTCGGGACAGGCAGCCTCGGGAAGCTCATCCTCAGCCAATCCTCTGACTCCCGGCCCCAGCAACATAGGTGCCCGCACGGGGGCGGCAGCGACAGGGACAGACGCCGCTTTGCCGGCGGATGAGAAGGTCAGGGACAGGGTTCCCTATATCGTGGATGCTTCGGACGGGATTCCCATCGGAAGAAAGCTTACCAGCGGATGGGACAGGATAGAGAAGGAAACGATACAGTGCAGCTCACCTGCCGAGATAAGGATAGATATGAACGGGAGCACGGTTGTTCCGGTGGCCATGTTAAATGCTTTCTCCGAGCGGGATGTGACCTGCTGGTTCATAATGGATGATACCGTGACCTGGATACTTAACGGACTGTCCTACACGGAGCTTCCCGAGGAGGATGTGGACTTCAGGGTACGGCTGGATACGAAAAATATCCCGGCCCAGACCATCAACGCCATCGCCGATGTGTATCCGCACATCAACCTGACACTGTCTCATGACGGCATCTTCGGGTTTACGGCCCTGATGAGGCTGAACGTAGGTGAAGCAAATAAGGGAATGTACGCCAACCTTTACTATTATAATGAAGGTGAAAAGGCGCTGGATTACATGAATTCCAGCTCCGTTGACAATAACGGGTATGCTGAGTTTGAATTTACTCATGCTTCGGATTATACTGTGATAATACGGGGTGATGCCCTGACCGGCAAGAAGGTCGTGCTTAATTCGGAGACGGGAAGTGAAAGCGAGAATAAATACATCCGTGCCGACAGCATGACTCAGAAGAGTGACAACAAGCTGTGGCTTGTGATAATCTCGGGACTGAGCATTGTAATGTGCATAGTGATCCTGGTGGCGCCGAGTGAGAGAAAATCCCGGAGAAGCAGGGCATGAGGATTATCGCTGTTGACGATGAGAAGCTGGCCCTGGAGGGGCTTATGACCGAGATAGCCCTGGCCTCTCCCGATTCGGAGGTCAGAGGGTTCAGAAGGCCCGAGGAGGCGCTTGAGTGGTGTTCGGAGAATAACGGGGCGGATGTGGCCTTTCTGGACATTGAGATGCCGGGGAAGAACGGTGTGACCCTTGCCAGGGAGCTGGCTGACGGATATCCTGATATAAATATCATCTTTACGACGGGCTACGATGAGTATGCCATGGAAGCGATGTCTTTGCGGGCCAGCGGCTATGTGCTGAAGCCGGTTACGGCCGATAAGATCCGTTCCGAGCTTGAGCATCTCAGAAATCCGGTTCCCGAGCGCAGGGGAAGGCTTTACATACGGACCTTTGGCTCCTTTGAGGTTTTTCTTGACGGAAGGCCCTTAAAGTTCAGATATCAGAAGACCAAGGAGCTGATGGCCTGGCTGGTGGACCGGAGAGGGGCACTTAGCACGAACCGGGAGATAATCTCCGTTCTGTGGGAGGACGATTCGGCAGACAACGATCATACCTCCTACCTTAAAAATGTGCGGTCGGATCTGTTAAGTACTCTTGAGGAATGCGGGCACGGCGACTGCATCATAAGAGAACGGGGAGCGATGGGCATCGCAACGGACCGGATAGAGTGTGATTATTATGAGTACATGGAAAACAGGGAGATAGAAGGCGTAAACAGCCTGTTTAAGGGTGAATACATGACACAGTACGCCTGGAGTGAGTTTACTCTGGGCATGCTGATGGGGGATTATCTGTAATGAAGATAAGTCCAATGCTTTTATCCTTTGGCGTTTCCGCGGTTTTGTTCGTCGTTCTGATCGTCTCAAACCTCCTTGTCCGCAGACATTATAAACGTCTGGCCAGACAGAGGGAGAGCGAGCTCGGAAAACACCAGGACACCATACAGGAGCTTCAGACGAGGATCGCCCTTTCCCAGATAAAGTCGCATTTTCTGTACAATGCGCTGAATTCCATCTATATCCTCTGCGGCAAGGACTTAAAGGCCGGGAGGCAGGCAATATCGGATCTGTCGGACTATCTTCGGGCAAATATGAGCTTTATGGATTCCGAGGAACCGATCCCGTTTCAGCAGGAGATGGATCACGTCCGGGCCTATCTGGCATTGGAAAAGCTCAGGTTTCCGGAGGAACTGAATTACAGTATCGTGACGCCCGTAACGGATTTTTCGCTGCCGGCTCTCACGGTACAGCCCCTGGTGGAGAATGCCGTGCGCCATGGCATCGTACCTACGGGGAGAGAAGGGATTCTTGTGATCTCAACGAGAGAGAACACGGAGAGTATCTTCATAACGATCTCTGATAACGGCAGAGGTTTTGATACTAAAGGAGAAAATGAAGAGGATCGTAAGCACATCGGCATACGAAATGTCAGAGAACGACTGAGAAGACAGATCGGTGCCGTGCTGATCATTAATTCCACCCTTGGGGAGGGGACGGAGGTAACGATCAAGATCCCGAAGAATAATAATAAGGGGTAGACCGGAGTCAGGGCATGAGGGGGATAAGTGCCCGTGGTTTGAGTAAGCCGGAGCCATAGAAGAAGGGGATACAATTCAGCGTGCTGGATTGTATCCGTTTTGTGTCCATTGGTCTGGTAACATAGCATAGTGTTCGTACCGCGCAAAGAGAAACATGCATTCAGATGCTTTTTCCGGGCCGGTACAGTATTCAGAAGCAGGGAAGAGGATCCTATGAGCAGCAGTCAACTATATCCATTTGAGAAAAACAGGTATTACCCCGGAAAGATGCTGACGAGCATCGATCTTGAGGCAGAGCAGAGCTACCATATCAACAAGGACAGGTTTTTAAACAGTCTTCTTTACGGAAACGGTATCATCTGCGGGCTGGATGTGACCTGGTTGGATGACCTCTCTATCATAATAGAGAGCGGAGCCGCCATTGACTCAATGGGGCGGGAGGTCATCGTCGATAAATCGGTTGTCAAGAAGCTTTCTTCGCTCGGAGGCTTTGACCAGCTTAAGACGGAATCAGCTCTTCTTAAGCTTAAATATCATGAAAAACCTGTACACAGTGTATACAGTGTAAATCATAAGGACGGGGAGAGCGAGTACGAATATAACCGCATTGCCGAGGATTATGAGCTGATCCTTGAGGATGAAGGAGAGGATAACGCCGGTTGGACCGATGATGAGTTCCTTCTTAAGGAAACGCTGTTTAAGAGCACAAACTATGTCGGGGTCCTGAGCATGCCCAGGGCGGCTTCAAAGGGAAAGAATCTTCGGATCATGATGGAGTTTACAAAGCTCAGTTCGGAACCCGTTTCCCTTTCCTGCAGGGCTATTCTTGAGATGCCCGTGTTTGAGACGCCTGACGGTGAGCATGACATGGAGATCGGGATCGATGATCTTGAGCTGTCCGAGGGCGAGACCATCCGCAGGGAATACTGGGTCTCCGTTATGGATACTCCTGAGGATAAAACGGATCTGATCCTCAGAAGCGGTTCTCTTAACGCTTTTGAAAATGAACAGGCAATAGGAGTCGCATCGCACTTTGCCATGCGGATCAGACTGTCCGAGGATGTGCCTCTTGCCCTTGTAAGCCAGGAGATCGGCCACATGAGCCTTGAGGCCAGAAATATGACGGAGACTGACAGGGGTGTAAGCCTTGCCAGGATCCGTCTGGTGCGTCAGGCAGGGTCATATATCATTGACAGTATTGAAAAGGCGGGGGTCAGGGACTTTGTTCTTGCTCCTGCACAGGAGCTGACACGGGCAAAATACCTGTCATATTTTGTGAAGGATGTCAAGCTCAGGCAATCGGTTGCAGAGGCAGAAACGAAGATCTCCGCTGAGCCCAGAAAATCCGACTTCCCTCATGTGGCTGCCGGAACCCTGGAGATCCCTCTCGGAAGAAACGCCAGGGAGGGAGATATACGCTACAGCGGCGAGATAGCTCACGGGCTCGGCCCCGGTTACGTTTATGTCGAGGTAGGCTATCATTCCCTTTCCGGAGATCCGAGGCTTGGTACGAACCAGCAGAGCACGATCTACGGAAATCCCGAGCTCTTCAGCAGCTGGAGCGATGTGCTGGCTGATGTGGAAACGGCTGTAAAGGTATTGGAAGAGAAGGGAACCTTCGTTGTCGCCGCCAGGCTTTTAAAGCCTGTGGACTACCTTGTGCTGTCCTTCCGCTGGGTTGCCGTCCGCTTCCCGTCGGGAGAGGAGATCGAGCTGACCGAGGATTATTACGACAAGAGTATTTCCGTAAATACACCGACTGTTATTCTTGGGCCCAAGGAGAGTCATTTCTTCAGCGTACGGTTCAATAATATGAAAAAATGCAGCGTGACCTACGAGCTGCCTAATCCGGGAAGCGGGGAGATCAGTTCTGACGGCATCTATACTGCTCCCGCCAAGGACGGTGTATATGAGATAAGGATCTACTGCACCGATATGCCGGTGATCTGCACCTATGCCTATGCCATCGTTAAGAAGAAGATGCTGCAGGAGGCTTCGGAGGGTCCGGATGAAGGTACAGTTACTGCCGGAGGAGCCGGATGATGCATGTCGGCATGTCAGAATATGCGATCGCAGGCACTCTGTTTCGCGGGAAGGTTAATGAATGCTATGCGGCCAGACGGAAGGATTCTTCGGACGGGAGTCTCTATACCCTTATAGTGATACATGAGCACGAGACCGTGCATGAATTCCTTGAGATCGAAAGGGAGGATGCCAGAAACGACTTTGAACGGTCGGATACTGCCGCGGATTTTTCCGGAGGATCGCTCATTCAGGGCTTTTCGGACGGGACTGATTTCATTCTTGTTTTTCCCTATCGTCCCGAAAGGCTGTTGGACAGCTTCTATGTAGGTGAAGCGTATCCTCTTTCCCAGTGTGAGGAGATCTGCTTTAATCTTATCCTTGCCTGTCTGTCTTCGGGGCTGAGATATCCCATCCTTTTTCAGATACTGGATCAGAAACTGATCAATATCGCAAGGGATGACAGTATATATTTCAGCTACAGGATGGATCTGGAGACCCTGGATGCGAAAAGGAACGAACGGGATTGTGCTACGAGATGCGCCGATATCCTGCTTGAGCTTTTATCAAGCAAGGAAAAGGAAAAAAGCGTAGTCTACGAGCTGCTCTCAAGAAAGGCCGCCAATAAAAGCTACAGTACGTTTACGGAGCTGTACCGGGATCTGCGCATAGCTGCGGCGCCTGTTAAAAAGGGAAACCTGATACAGAGGATCAAGGCTTTCTTTCACAGGAATGCAGACCGGCTGTTCGGAATCCTGTTCTGGATAGCCCTGATCGCCGGAATAGTTGCTCTGGTGATGCTTGTTACCAACCTGGTCGTAGGGGACATACCCTTCCTCAGGTTATTCTATAACAGTTTTCAGAAGATCGGAACGGAGTCACTGAAACAATGAAAATGCGTAAGCGCGTTCTAATATGCCTGTTGATCCTGAGCGTCCTTGGCTCGATCATTATCCTGTCAAAGGCGATCGACTTAAATCCGCATCAGCCGGACTATACGATCGGCAATCCCGCGGTATCCTCCTCAGGGGGTATCTATTTCTGTGAAAACTTCGGAGAGTTCGGATACCTTTACAGGCTGAATGATGCCGGGATCGTCCTTCGGATATTAAAGAGCACTTCCGTGAAGTGTGAGCACATCGTGTCGGTATATGCCATGGATGAGGCGGTGTATGCACTCTGGTACAGTCTGGACCCCGCTGAGGATCAGATCGTTACACAGTATCGGATAGCAAAATATGATCCCGAGCTTAACCTTATCGGGTGTACGGATAAATTCATCCTCAAAGATGAGGCGGACGCCAGACATGTATCCGCGGACGGAGAGAATCTTTATGTTACGGCCGTTAACCGTCAGGCCGGATCCGTTGATATCTTTGCCATGGCGGAGGAGGACACCATCCTTACGACAAAGGATGCGTTTGATATGGAAGCCGAAAGGGGTAAGAAAAAATTGCCCGACTCCGCGCCCCTCGCCTTTTCAAGGACCAGTCCGGAAAGCGCTTTTTTCGTGGATGCCCAGTATAAAGACGGAACTGTTTATGTACTGACGGATGTCAGTGAGCCTCAGGCCCCCTTCGTTCCCGATTCACATGTGGCCAATGCCATGAAGCAGCTCAGGTTTAACTTCTGGCAGAAGCTTCTGTTCTACCAGGACTACCTGATCGTTTGGGTGAGCGGGCTTCTGATCTGGTGTTTTGTTCTTATCCTCGCATATATGATGCTGATCGATAAGAACAGGATGGCCTATATCTTTGTGACTACCGAGGCCTCCTACCTCTTTATCCTGATCGTTTTCCTTCTCATACTCCGCTGGCAGTACCTGACAGACAGGAAAACCGAATACCTGGAATACGCGGAGATGTCCCTGAGCGGAGAACTGGACAGTCTGGGCAATCTGGATCAGTTTGCTTTTGATGACGATTATTACTACAGCACCGATTACGGGGATCTCAAAAACGAGTTTGCCCGGTTTGGTGCCCTTGGAGAGAATGAGAGGGTCTTTCTCGATCTGTTCCTTCTCGATCTGGAGGACGGAAAGATCCTTGCATCCTACAGCGGATATAACAGACAGTATGCCTCCTATGTCTACAGCGGGAAAATGATCTCATTGAGAGAGAGCCTTGCGGGAACAGAGCATTCGGCTACGGAGCCCATCAACTCCGGCATAATACAGATGAATGCCGTAGGGGTGAGGGCACATACCACAGAGAAGCCCATTGCACTTGTGGGGATCTGCTATAACGGCCTGTTCGTGGTCACCTTCCTTGCCTCATACCGGATGCTTATCCCTATCATATTGGGACTGTTTGTTATAGGCTCCCTGGTGATCTCGCTGATCATGTATCTGCAGTCTCTGGATCTGAGACAGTTCGTCAATGCCATAGAGAACGTGGCGCTGGGACGGACCAGGCTCAGGGTACCCGAATATCCGGCAAAGGATGTCCGTGCCATGTGGGCGTCCCTTTCCGAGCTCGCAAAAAAGATGGACGAGACCAACCATGAGAAGTACAGGATCTTTGAGGCATATTACCGCTTCGCGCCGAAGAATATCGAAACGATAATGGACAAGGATTCGATCTTTGACGTCAAGAACGGTGATATGGTGATGAAGGAGGGTTCGCTCTTAATGTTCTCCATAGAAGATCAGGAGAGCGAGGAGAAGAGGATCAAGAGCCTTGTCAACATCGTTGCCTATATGGCGGAGTATACGGATAACAAGGACGGTATCCTGGTTTCCTACGACGGGTCCTTAACGGAGCTTGAGTACCTGTTCCTTGACGAGAAGACCACAATAATAGACAAGACGAACCGTTTTCTTCACCGCAACGCTTTTGACGTTGATTCCGTCTTTGTTTCGGCCTTCCTCCATCATGATCCCTTTACCTACGGAGTCGTGGGAGTAGGCGCCCAGAGTCTTTCCTTCCTTACAACACAGTATAATAAGGAGATGAAGGACTGCGCGTTCTGGTTTGAGACCCTGAAGGTTCCGTTAGTCATCACTGAGAGGATCCTTTACAGGGAGGACCCGGGAGAGATCCGCTATATCGGGTTTGCCGTGATCGCCGGGATCAAGGTCGAGCTGTTTGAGGTACTGGATGCCTGCTCTGCCAGGGACAGACAGAATAAGATAGTGCAGAGGGACAAGTTTGAAAAGTCGATAAGTGCCTTCCACAAAGGCGATTATTATAAAGCCAGGAATCAGTTCTCAGAGCTTTATAAGGAATTTCCGGAGGATCTCCTTGTTAAATGGTATCTTTTCGAGAGCGAGCGTTATTTAAACGGCGAGACGGATTCCATCGCGACCGGAAGGCTCCGCATGGAAATGAAGTACTCATAAGATATTGTCAAAGCCGGTAAGGCTTTAAACAGCAGCACTCATTAAAGGGTAAGACGGGATCATGGGTCAGAATCTCTTCAGCGTACTTATATCTACAATAAAATCCAGGTTTGCCCCGATCGTTACGAAGATCAGGCTCTGGACCAGCTGGAACTTTATCCGGACAAAGATCACAAGCGGTGTCAGGGATTTCTTCCTGAAGGTCCTCAATATCAAGCCGAAGGACAAGGATGATTATTATACCATATTCGGCTGGATGATCAGCAAGCGCCTGGCTTATGCGATCATCATCATAATCGGGGTTCTGAGCTTCTGGTATATCTCATCGGCCACCTCGCTGTTTGCAAAGCTTACGGAGCATAACGGGCTTCGCACCTACAAGTATTCCTCGGTTCTTTTAAGGCTTGCCGAGGGAAAAGTAAGGATCCTTGGAAAATCCGGCTTCCTTGCCTATGAAGGAGAGGTATCAAAGGGCTATGTGACGGGTCACGGCACTCTTTATTCGCCCAAGGCGGTCACTCTCTACGACGGTGAGTTTGAAAAAAACATGTTTGAAGGCGCCGGAACGGAATATTATGACAGCGGCGCCCTCCAGTACAACGGAACCTTCCATCGCAATCTTTTTGAGGGAAGCGGCACTCTGTTTCGGGAGGACGGGACCAGAGCCTATGAGGGAGGCTTCGTTGCCGGAAAAAAGGACGGAAGAGGCCAGCTGTTCGATCTGGGGGGCGATGTGATCTATGACGGAAACTTTTCCTCCGACCAGATCATCTTCAGCGAGCTCATAGGAAAAAGCCCCGAGGACATAAGAGGCATGTATTCGGGAAAGCAGGTTATGTATGAGAACGCGTCGGAGGATGGCAGTATCGCAATGGCCCTTACGGATATCGATGCGTTGTATTACGCTCAGAGCGACGGCAGTGCCGCCGATGATACGGTAAAGGTGGAGTCGGTCTGTGTACTCACCGATGTATTCCGTATCGGCGAGGATGAGGCTGCCGATGCGGCGCAGCTTAAGAGCATGCTGGGAGAACCGGTTTATGAGGGAAATTCGAATGTGACCTTTCCGGAGGCCGTTTCCATCAATATACTGAACGATGAGGCCAGGACATTCAAGGGAAAGGTCGGAATGGATGTAAACGCGGAATTTACGGACGATATCATAGTCAACAGCTACGATACAGGCTATTCGGTATATCTGTATACATTCCTGCGGGGTGATCTGGCCTATACCTTTGTATGCCGTAACAAGGGAGGAAAATTCTATTTTTATGAAATATCAAAAGCAATGGGGAACAATGAGTAAGCTTTACCGGATAGCGGCATGGATACTGATCCCTGCCATGATACTGCCCTTATTTACCTTCGGATACGCTTATCCGGTGTATGCGGAAGGAAAGACGATGACTTTGAATACCGCAAGATCCCTTGCGATCCAGAAAAGCGGTGCCTACGAATCGGCGCAGAATGCCGTGGAGTCGAAAAAGGCGGCAAGGGAAAGCGCCCTTAAGTCATTGAAGGCAAAACAGAAGAATCTCGCAAGCTTTCGCTGGACACCGCTTTTAAACTTCAAGTTTCCGCAGAAGCCGGATTTCAGCCAGGCATCAGAGTTTCAGTTTAAGCCGCTGCAGCTTGCCTCAGACGTTGATGTTGCCGAGCACAAGCTTCAGGATACCGTGTTCGATATCAATCTCAAGGTCAATAACCTCTACGTGGATCTGGTCATGACACAGGACAAGATCAACTTCCATGAAAATCAGCTCGAATCTCTTCAGGAGGGTGTGGCACATAATCAGGCCAGGCTTAAGATGGGAGAGGCAAATCAGAGTGATGTGGATCGTCTGCAGAAAAAGGTGGACAGCCTTAATAATACCCTGGCAGGAGAGAAGCGGACGCTGGCGGCCGACCTGAAAAAGCTGTCGGATATGATCGGCTTCGATGTCACCACCGGCTATACCTTTGAAAAACCCTATGTCGAGGCGGTGATCGACCGTTCTTCTCTGCCCGCCCTGATCACCTATACAGAGGACAGAGATCAGAGCTACTATGAGGCCTGCGCCCAGGCAACCACGGCAAGGCTCCAGCTCTCTACCAATTACGGTCTGATAAAGGAGAAATACGGGGGAGATACGAATATCATCTCCGGATATGTCAATCAGGCTTTAAACGGCCAGGAGGTAAGCACAAAAGGATTTAAACAGGACTATAAGAAATTCCTTGATAAGATAGACAGCTACTGGGGCGGCCGCATTCCAATCATCTGGGTGTGGTGGGTACCGCTTGTATGGATAAAGCGTGAGTGGCTGAAGGGAGAGCTGGACGGGATCCGCTATATCCAGGACGATCCCTATGTACTCTTTCAGAACGTACTGGATTACATGGGAGCGGTAAAGGACCAGAAGGCTGCCCAGAAGGAACTGGATCAGTCGGTGGAGGATACCTTTAACCAGTACATTTCCGTCCGCGCGGCCTATGAGCAGGCTCAGAAGGACGTAAAGAAGATGGAGAACGACCTTAAGGAGTATGCCGTTAAAAACCGCATGGGACTGATGACCATGGAGGAGTATCAGGATCAGCAGGATGATTATGAGGAGCTTCAGAACGGGATGTTAGATGCCATGAAGCTCTATACCACCACCCTTTATTCCTTTGACAGGCTTACCTGCGGAGGGGTCAGCTCCCTCCTTTCCGGGACCGACGCGGATCTTCATACCGCTGTTGTGGGTGAGAGCTATGTTGAAAAGGAAGGCAAGGAGGCAAAGTACTTCTTAAAATCCATAATCCAGCGGCAGATGTTTGAACTGACCCTCTATTTCCCGGAGGATTTTCCGGTAGAGATTACGGATTATGAGCTGTGGTGCGACAATACCATGATAGGACAGCGGACCGCGGTGGATAAGTCCCTGCGGGCCCTTACCCTGGAAAAGGATAAGGTGGATAAGGTCTTTATCAGGCTCTATAACGGCTCTGACTTTGTTGATGACTGTACCATCAATCCCGGAGATGAATCCGGACCCTTAAACGTAACGACTGCCATGAATATCCGCAAGGATGAAACCGGAGAGATAGGCACCTATGATACCACCGTAAGCGATGTGACCGGCCTTGTCTCCATAAGCTTAAAGCCCCTTGAGTCAGAAAAGATAGGCTCCTTCAGGCTTCTGACAGAGGATGGTACTCCTTTGGGAGACGGCAAGCCCATTACGGTTGACAAGCAGTTTACATATCTGGGGATCGTTTCCCTGGATCTGTCCAAGGTTAAGATAGAGCTCTATGATCAGAGTCAGGGCTTGAAATATAAGGCGCATTTTAATACGGACAGCAAAAAGATAATAAAAGATGAAGAATAAGAAAACAGGGATGAAAAAGAGAATACTACAGTTTATCGCGGTAATTCTTGTGATAGTCGCTACTGCCGCCTTCTTCCTTCGGGACGCCCTTGCTATCTTCAGCGAGAAGTCGGCCGTAAAGTATAAGGAGTATGCTTCGACGCATACGGTAGAGGATTCCACGCTTTTTGTGGGAACCTACCTGATCCATATAAATGCGGTGACGGACGAGCTTTATGCACAGGCGCAGAGCAGCGGGAGCGAGGCTAACCAGACCTCCATCTACTACAAGTCGGAGCTTGCGGGCGGTAAATGGTTTGATATCACCAATGCCGAAGGGCTTACGGATATCATGGATACGGGAACGGCAGTGTCGGACGATGAGATAGGAGAGCTTTATGTACAGTTTGCAGTTGACTCCTCCGGGACCATGACGGACGCGTTGACGGGAAAAACCGTTAACCCCTTTGATGTCCCCAATCCCTACGATCTGAAGAAGCTTCCCGAGCTCCAGGGCCTCTGGGTCCAGTATGCGGGGTCCGCTGACGTGGATGACATCTCCGAGGAGGATTATCTCAAACAGAAGAATTCCGTAAAGGCCGGGACTCTCAGAGGCGATGTATACAATTATCAGATCCTTAAAACCTTTTTCGGCCTTAATCTTAAGGATTCCGAGACGGATAAGTGTGATGCCGATCTGGCAAGGCTCTTTGCAGCCTACCAGAGCCTTAAGTCCTCGGATAAAAAGGAGGAGGCGGATATCATCTATTCGCTCATGGCCAAGGTTGACGCGCAGAGACGGGCTATCGTGATGGATAAGCTTTCCGGCGGTGAACTGAATTGTCTGGGAGCCTTGAACCAGCTGGCGAACGGCCAGAATTATACGGTATTCGGAAATTTCCAGGATTCCACCAGCGGGCAGGATAACAATAAAGCCTCGGATTACGGACAGGATCCCGAATATATCAGAGAGCTGAGGGACGCAGTCAAGCATGATTTCAGCGCAAGGACCAAGTCACAGCAGAAGTACAAGGACGATACGGACTGGTGGAGCCCTCTGCAGCAGAATTACGATGATTATAATAAAAAATATAAGGAGACCCCGGATGGGGGCGCAACCGACGATGGCGTGCCCAGACCCGCTTACGCAGTGAGTCAGGGGCTCATTGATTCCATCTCGGACAGTTCACAGAGCTGCCAGACCAGCTATATGAATTATAAGGCGCAGGCACTTTCTGACAGTGATACTATCCTTGGGCATGCCGAGTACGAGTATTCAAAGCAGGTAATAGAAGAAGCCGATTCCTCCGGAGCGGGAGGACCGATCACTTACCTTCGTGATATCAGGAATATCGAGCAGAACCTGATAAAGAATCAGGAAAGCGAAAAAGGGCTTTTGGATTCTTCCCTTTTAAACATGGGCGAAGCGAAATTTTCACAGGCGGTAAGCTCGGGGGTAAGCGAGGAATATACGAATGCCATGTCCATGGGAACGGGTGCCTCGTCAGCCGACAACGTACTCGATACCCAGTTTGGAAGGGTGGAAGCCTGCCGATCGGAGCTTGAGTTTCTGATCGATGCCTATAAGCAGAGGGATACCGCCAAGACCGTCTATACTTATATTCAGGGAGCCATTCAGTGGACCGAAGGGCTGTACGGCTCGGTTCCCGGGGATGCGTTCTCCTCAAGGGCCACAGGCTCCATCGACAGTCATATAAAATGGCTGAAGGATCTGGCACAGAAGGTCAAGGATTCCGATGAAAGCCTGAAATCGAAGCTGGATGAGCTCAATGATAAAAAGGAGGAGCTGCAGAGGAAACGTGACGCTGCCCTTGATGATAATGATCTGGCATCGGCAAAGGCTTATGATGAGCAGATCGCGGCGGTGGATCAGGACATTGCGGATGAGGAGGCAAAAACCGGACAGACGGCCGGAGACAGCCTGGCGGATTCTATCTTAAGCGATACGCTGGCAGAGCTTGCCAACGACCCGGATGCGGATATTTCCAGTGCCCTGGACGCCCTCGCCGGAATGGGGGCGGTGGATGCCCTTGATAAGATAAAGGACAGAGCCCGGAATGCGGGAACCTCTCAGGCGATGATGAATAAAATTGACGATGCGGTTACGGCAGGGGTCAATACCATGGCAAGCGGGGACGGTTCCACTTCGGACAGCGTGGGAGGAGCGGCTGTAAATACGCTGAATTCCCTTAAGGAGCAGGCGGAGGACGACGCGGCTACAAGGGAATGCATAGACGCAGCCAACCTTGCGATGCAGGTTGCCGGAGACAGCGATAGTTCCGCTTCGGATCTTTTAAATGCCATCGGAACCCTTAAGGACCGGGGCCAAAAGGATAACCTGGGCGATGATATAATGAAGGATATAGACGATGCTCTGCAAAAAGCGGCCGGCATTGCACAGGATAAGGAAGCTCTGGAAGAGCTGACGGGCACCACAGCGGGAACGAATGCGGGCACGGCCGGCGCTGATGCGGGAAGTGGCCAGGCAGGCGGGGCAGCAG
>DNAD01000085.1:0-1330 GCA_003484785.1 Lachnospiraceae bacterium | reverse complement strand
GCAGGCGGGGCAGCAGGAGCAGGTGCGGCAGCCGATGCGGCAGCGGCCTCGGCGGATGCGGCGGCAGCCTCTGCGGATGCGGCAGCGGCCCTTGCGGCAAGCAGCGTGGCAGCAGCCCTTGCAGCCGGTGTGAGCGCAGAAGATATTCAGGCGGTCATCGCCGCCAGAATGGCTGATCTTAAAGGAGATATTCAGAAGATAAAGGACAAGATCGAGAAAGCGGAAGGCCCCGGGGTTTCCGATGATATGATGAAGGCCATAAACAGCGCTCTTGATGACATGAAGAAAAAGGCGGCGGCAGCAGGAGCGGCAGCTGCCGGCAGTACAGCAAAGAAAAGCGGACCGGATGAAGCGGCTATCGTAGCAGCCTTAAAGAATGCTCTGGGCGACTCCCTTCAGGATGCGCCGGATGACGGACTGGCAGTGGCAACGGCAGCGGTATCAAGGCTTGCGAAGAGCGGTAATCAGGCAGCGGCTGCCATCACGCCAAGGCTTGCCGATATCTTAAGGGCACGCCAGAGCGGCTGCCTTTACGTACAGTACAAGGATAAAACTCCGCGCTATATAAATCTTAAGACCATCGGAAGCTGCACGAAATACAGGTATGTATATGATGATACCAGAAAGACCGCTACGATGACCCGGGGTGCGGCGGCGATCATCCTGCAGGTAGGCTCTGATAAGGCAAAGCGGACCGGCAGTGATGAGGAAACCCTGAAGAATATCATCGTGAAGTCCGCGGATCCGTATATTTCCGAAGATGATGCAAAGAACTATTTTAATGTAACTTCGGAATATCTCTACGGAACCAACTATGCGCTCTGCCTTACGGAGCCCATGGATACGGCGGCAGATGAGATGCTTAAGACCCTTACCGGAACCGATCAGGACAACGCCAGGTAAGTGATCCTGCTCAGGACTCAGAGTACAGACAGAAACGGATAGATACTAATGGCTGATTATCCTATTATTTCAGATGTAAGTGCATATATCGTGAGGGTACTGAGGGAAAAGATGTGTCCCGAGCCCATACCCTCGCCAAATAATATAGAGATATCGTCTCCGCTGTCCCAGGACGTCGACTATATCGTTGGCCTGTACCTGTATGACATTGTCGAGGATATACAGGTTACGACTCCGAAGCTGATGGAACGGGGACGGGCGGAGCTGCATAAACCGCCCAGACCATATGCTTTATATTATATGGTCTTTATAAACGGCTCCTCCCAGATGGGGCTTAAGGCGCCGGATATACAGAAGATCATCGGACGTGTAGCACAGATTATCAATGATAATAATGCTGTTCGGCCGGTGGAGCTGCAGTCATGGC
>DNAD01000307.1 GCA_003484785.1 Lachnospiraceae bacterium | reverse complement strand
CCAAACCGGAGCTGTCCGTTTTTTCAACGTAATACCGGCCTTGCTCGTCAGTCGTTCCTGTCTCTTCAATATAATCTGCCAGCTTGATCAGGCCCTCAACGGAAGGATCCGCCACTACCGTAACGTCGCAATATGCCAGATGGGCGCCGGCCATTGCGATCACCTTTGCCGCTCCTTCGCTTACCGCCGTTACCTTACCTTTATCATCAACTGTCGCTACTTCTTTATTGGTAGAAGCCCAGGATACGCTCTGGCCCGAAAGCGACGGGCTTAATGTCGCCTTAAGCTGCGCCGTCTCATTTACCGACAGCGTCAGGCTCTCCTTATCCAGCTTTATCTGCGAATCTTCCGATGACCTCACTACAGTAACGGTACAAACTGCTGAATGAGTGCCGGCACTGGCCGTTATCCGGGCAGTTCCCTGCCTGATCGCCGTAACCCTTCCGTTAAACACAACGGCGACCTTCGCATCGCTTGTTGTCCAGGTTACGGTCTTGTCCTCGGATGTGAATTCGGGAAGAACAGTAGCCTCAAGCACCGCGCTGTCTCCGGTGGTCAGTGTCAGCTCATTCTTATCAAGCACAACACTCTCGATCGGGATCTCATCCGCGACCGTGACCTTGCAGGTCTTTTCCAGCCCCATCGACCTGGCGGTGATCTTTGCGGTTCCCTTCATTATGCCCGTAACCGTTCCCTCAGAGCTGACCGTTGCCACAGTCTCATCCGAGGAAGACCAGGTAACGGTCTTTCCCGAAGGTACGGTAGTTGCCGTCAGAGAGTACTCATCTCCCTCAAGAATTGTAATAGCCTCGCTGTCGAGAGTCAGGGATTTATCATATACCGTCACGCTGCACTTCGCGGACATCCCGAATTGTGAGTTCCTGACCGTAACAGTCGCACTTCCCTTACCGACAGCCGTAACAACACCGTCCGCGACCGTTGCCACAGCCGTATTATCCGAGCTCCATTCCACCTGGCTTTCCGGAGGATCTATCTTTGCCTTTAAAGTGATCTTTTCGCCGGGATACATATCAAGAGAGGTCTTATCCAGCGTCAGAGCCGGAACATAAACCTCCAGTGAGCAGGTAAGGGTCTTTCTTCCGACCTTTGCGGTTATAACAGTGTTTCCTCTTCCGACCGCGGTCACCTTACCGTTCCCCGATACAACGGCAACGTTAGTGTTTGCGGAAGACCATTTCGGCTTTTTTGATGTGCCTTTGACCTTAAGCTTCCCCTTGTTTCCCACCATAAGACGCATCGAGGTTTTATTTAACCTCACCTTCGCCTGAGCCTTTACGGGCGGCAGCAATATGAAAGAAAGCCCCAGTGTTAATAATATCGTTACAAGAAAACTTACGAAAATATTCCTTTTCATTGATTATTCAGCCTCGTCTTCATCATCCTCAAGCGGTGTATCCACTACAGTGACCTTAACCTTCTCGGTGATCTCCCGGTCGTTCTTGTCCTTACCTACGCTGGTTATAGTTACCTCCGCTTCTCCGGTACCCTCAAAGGTCTCCAGATCGACATAGGATAACCCGGGCTCCTCATCGTCCTCCCAGGCCTCCACGGAAACCAGGCTCGGATCGGAAGATACGGCAGTAACCTCCCTGCTGGCATTTCCCACTATTTCCACCCTTACTTCAACATCTTCAATATCATCCGTTTCCACGGTGATATTTTTTTCATCGAGCTCCATGCTCTTTACATAATCAGTTTCCTTTCCACAGCCCGCCAATGCCAGGCTCAGAACTAAAAGTGCCGCATATTTCTTCATAATCACTAACTCCTTTATATCTCTTAACCATATTTGTTCCGGATACCTGCAGCGGCAAAACCATATTGCCGGCTCTTCATAATCCCCGCCGGAGAAAGAGGGCTCCGGCGGGGACTGTGATTCGCTCTTTGAAAGGTATCCTTGCCTATTTTAACACAAAACCGCCTCAATAGCAAGAATTCCTGCCATTGCGGCTGCTTTCACCTGCCCTCCGGGAAAAAAGCGTTAAAAAGTCGTTGTGCTGTAGTATTCCTCGAGCTTCGGCCGGGCGGCTTCATAGTACTTATATAAACCGGGATCGAACTGGGTGCCCATATTTTCCCTTATTATCCGGTCAGCCTCACTGAAGGAATACTTCTCCTTATAAACCCTCTTGCTGACCAGGGCATCATATACGTCCGCTATGGCCATTATACGGGCTTCAAGAGGTATAGCCTCCCCCGAGATCCCCGTGGGATAGCCCTTTCCGTCCCATCTTTCATGATGAAAATGCGCAACATTTTCCGCAAGCCTTGAGAACTCCTGGTCATCATTGTCCTTAAGGATCTCACTGACGATAACTGCCCCTCTTTCGGCGTGTGTTTTCATCAGTTCATATTCATACGGCACATAGCGGCCGGGCTTTCTGAGTATCACGTCATCGACGGCTATCTTGCCGAGATCATGCATGGGTGCAGCCTTAACGATATCCTCGCAGAATTTGGGCGAGAGCTTAAGCTCGTCATCCTTCCGCATCTCTTCAATAAGGATCCTGACCACAGCGCTGGTACGCCTTATGTGCCCTCCGGTGGAATTATCCCGCCCCTCCACCATAGTGGCCATCCCCAGGACCATCTTATTCTGCATATCGGAGATCCTCGCGGTCTTGGCCGCCACCTCCTCCTCGAGCTCCGCATTGTACTGGTCTATAAGCTTTATATACTTCTGGTTCTGGGTATCGTCCACCAGAAAGATCTGATAACCCCTTCTTTTTGTTCCGTCATAAAGATAGCTTACATCAACAGAATAGATCTTTTCGCCGCCTTCATCCGTTTTCTCGCTCTTTGTATACAGCATCTTGCCCTGCACGGCGCCGCCTTCAAAGGAACGTATCCATCGCAGTATGGTATGCTCAAAGCGGTCATTTTCCCGCAGATTGTCATCAACTGCCAGCTCTCTCAGCCCCGGGATGACATTTTTAGCCGTTTCATTACTTCCGAGATATGTGTGGTCAAAGCCCACATTGATAAAGCCCCTGCTTCCGGACTGCACCAGGGTTTCGATCATGGTGTCGCTGAGCTCATAGAGCATCATACGCCTTACGATCATAAGATAAACCATTTCCGCCAGCACATACATAAGGGGCATCAGATCCACCTTCTTCAGTATGAAATGATTCATGGTATATCCGATAAAGCACATGAACAGCGGGCCGAACAGCAGATTCATCACGGTTTTCGATACATCGTTTTTCCTGACACGGCTGTAGACAAGCGCGGCAAAGCTGGCCATCATCTCTATCCAGATAACAGCATAGAACACAGTGTGCATGAAAGCGTAATCCTTGATTATCAGCCATTCACCGTCCTGTCTGGAGACATTCAGGCCCTTATAGAATATCGGATATACGCCTATGGTCAGTACGCTCAGATACAGGAGCACATTGATGATAAAGGTCAAGAGGCGCAGCTGGGGAGGGATCTGTATCTTGCAGAGGTTGAACACGCACAGCATGATGAACCAGATCAGAAATACCCCTCCCAGATACGTGATCTTCAGAGCAAAAACCACCGCATCAACATTATT
>DNAD01000317.1:9670-12311 GCA_003484785.1 Lachnospiraceae bacterium | reverse complement strand
AAATCGTACTATCTTTTTCGACGGTAAATGTATATACTGAATATGCGATCGCGGTACGTCGACAGTTATTTTGTTTTTTATACGGGGTGGAAGATGAGCAATACACAGGGAACTACACAGCTGAGGAATTACCAGGATCAGCAGCAAACCATTGATACCATGCACAAATGGGAACAGGATGTTCAACGGGATATACCGCAACGACAGCTCAAGGCGGGAGATGAGGCCAAGTCGGTAGCCAGCTATGCCATGGGAAAGGATGCCACTGTCGGCAGGATGTCGAAACTGAAGCGCAGAATGGCCGGAAATACAAAAAAAGATCTGCAGAGAAGGGCAGTGGATTTAGCGGGCAATACGGATCAGCGGAAGTGGACGGACAATAACCCTACCACTCTGCAGGGCGATGAAAAGCTTAAGTATGATATAGGGATGCTTTCAACTACCAGGGATTTTCTGGCTTTCAGGGACGACGATACCTTTCTGGACTATTATAACGAGAACTATACGGAGCTTGACAGGCTTTCAAAGTTCGGAGATTCCATAACAACTTATTTAGGCACCAACGCCGCTGCTCTGACAGATAAGAAAAAGGAGGAAGTTAAGGCTAAGATCGAGAGAAACAAGGATATAAAGAGCTTCTATGATGCAAAGCTGGTGCTCCTTAAAAATCCCTATTACACGATCCTCAAAAAAAGTGATGTGGATTCGATGACGGATCAGGAGCTTGATGAAAGGATCAGGAAGCTGAGAGAAATGTATGCCCCTAAAAACACCACGGCAGCGGGAAAGAATGCAAATGCGGCTGCGACTCCGAAGACGACGGAGATACTGGACAATGATCCGGAGATCGTGAAATTTTCTTTCCTGCGGGTTTCTGCTTACAAATGCGGGGGAAATATATCACTTCTGGCAGAAAAAGGTTATACAGAACAAAAAAGCCCGGAAAATGCTTTCCCGTGATATTAAGGGGGACTGCAGATCTGTTCAGCTGATCACAAGGGAGGAGAAAAACCGGTTAAGAAAGTTTATCCGGGGAATGGGACATGAGGATACTTGCCTTGACACGGAAAGCTTTTCGCCTGCCCTCAGCTCCTGTGTGTTTGACGATAAAGGACATATACAGGCGTTTATGCTGTGCTCCGAGGATGAGCATGACATAATTGTAACCCTCATAGGGGGCAAAGGTGAGAGTAACACGACTATCCTTCTGACCTTTAAGTACCTTCTGGATGCTCTTGTCAAACGGGACGCAAACGGACGTGTCCCCGAGGACGGCAGAGTGGTCTTTCAGGCACAGCAGCCTAAGATCGTGGGCATGGCAGAACGTCTCTTTAACGGAGAGATCGAATGTGATGATTTTATAGTGATGGCTGTAAGGGAGTTTTAACGTACACTTTCGCCCCGCTTAAAGACTTTTTCAAGTTCCAGATCTTTATTCAGGATGACCAGATCCGCCTGCTTTCCCGGGGAGAGCTCACCCAGCCTTTGGGAGAGTCCGAGAATGCGCGCGGGATTGACGCTGGCGCATTGTACCGCCTCCTCAAGGGGGATATCTGCGGTACGTATAAGGTTTGTCATACAGTCAAAAAGGCTGGAAACGGAGCCTGCGATGGTTCCGCCTTCTGCGAGGGTACACAGCCTTCCCTCCTTTTTTACACGCTGCCCTCCGAGCTCATAGAGCCCGTCCGGCATGCCCGCTGCACGGAGGCTGTCGCTGATAAGGACGATCCGGTCGCGGGAAAGCTGTCGGAAGGCGGTGCGCACCGCTGCCGGGTGGAGATGTATGCCGTCGCCTATAAGCTCCGCGGTCACAGTATTACTGTCAAAGACGGCGTTTACTGTCCCGGGATCTCTGTGGGAGAATGGGGACATGGCGTTATAGAGGTGTACGGCGTGGCAGGCGCCGGCCTTTATGGCACGCATGGCGGTATCGTAATCCGCATTGGTATGGGCAAGGGAGATCATGACCTGATCCTTAAGCCTGCAGATGTAGCTTTCAAAATCAGGGCTTTCCTCCGGGGCAAGCCCAAGGATCTTAACAAGCCCTCCGGAGGCTTCAATGAAGCGGCGCGCCGTTTTTACCTTTGCTTTCAGGATAAAGGCTTCGTTCTGGGCTCCTTTTTTTGCGGGGCTGATGAAGGGTCCTTCCATATTAAAGCCCACCAGCTCTGCGACTCTGTTGTTACCCGCGTTTTTATCGGCGAAGCGTTTTCCCCCCGCCAGTACCTCACAGAGGGTATCTGCGGGGAGGGTCATGGTGGCGGGGCAGACAGAGGTAACGCCCCGGCTAAGCTCAAAGGCGGTGATCTTTTCAAAGGCTTCCTCTGTGGCATCACACACATCATAGCCCAGAGCTCCGTGAAAATGCAGGTCTATAAGCCCGGGGATCACATAGGAGTCCTTTGCGTCCAAATCGCCGTCCCGGCAGGGGGCGGTGTCCTGATCCGTAAACACTTTGCTGATCACGGATCCCGTGATCTCAAGACCGCCTCTGTGAAAGCGGCAGTCAGCCCCGTATATTAAGGCATTTCTGATATACATACTATTATTATCCCCCTGTATACATAATTCAGCCCCGCAGATGTTACTATTCACAGCCTTTTGGGCTGTGATAGTAACGGGTTTTGCCATTAAAAATCGC
>DNAD01000317.1:8443-9551 GCA_003484785.1 Lachnospiraceae bacterium | reverse complement strand
CGATTCGGCTGTGAATAGTAACCCGCAGATTGCTGTGCAATAAGAGCTGCGCACCCGACGCTCAGATCAGTCTTTCCTCAGGAAGCGCCTCCTCATCCGCGATCACCGTTACGTCCCGGTGAAGCTGCAGGACGGAAGCGGGAAAATCCGGGCGGACAGGACCGAAAAGCGTCCGCACAAGGGCTTCCCTCTTACCTTTTCCGCTTACGATAAGAAGTATCCGTTTTGCCTGCATGATGGTTCCGATTCCCATGGTAATGGCTCTGCGGGGCATTTCCTCCCGGCTCTGAAACAGGCGGGAATTGGCGCGTATTGTTGATTCGGAAAGCTCCACCGGATGGGTATGACGCACAAATTCCTCTGCGGGTTCGTTAAAGCCGATGTGGCCGTTGTGCCCAAGCCCCAGCAGCTGCAGGTCTATCCCTCCGAGAGAGGAGATGAGCTCTTCATACCGCTTACATTCCTCTGCCTCGTCAGACAGCCCGTTCGGGATATGGGTGTTGGCAGGATCGATGTTGATGTGCTCAAAAAGGTGCTTATCCATGAAATACCGGTAGCTTTGGGGAGATTCGGGGGAGAGCCCCTCATATTCGTCCAGATTGACCGTGCGCACCAGACTGAAATCGACCTTTCCCTTTTCATAGCAGGAAATAAGCTTCGCGTAGGTTCCCTCCGGGGTGCTGCCGGTGGCAAGACCGAGAACACAGTCAGGCTTTTCGCTTACCTGCGCTGCGATAAGGTCAGCGGCCCTTCTGCTCATTTCCTCATAACTGTTTACCCTGATGACCTTCATATTAAACCTTTCTCGGGGTAACAGTTCAATCTTTGGTGAACTGTTACCTCCCGGGAATCTTTCTTTCCTTATATATTTTACCAGATAACAGCAGAACAGGACAAGTATGAGTGCTCCATTCGTCAACGATGCCTGCCGGTCAGGTGTTACTATTCACAGCCTTTTGGGCTGTGATAGTAACGGTCAGGTTACTATTCACGGCCTCCGGCCCGTGATCGCACAGGCAAAATATTGGTTACTATTCACAGCCTTTTGGGCTGTGATAGTAACGGGTTTTGCCATTAAAAATCGCCTTCGGCGATGGGCAAAACCCAT
>DNAD01000317.1:0-8423 GCA_003484785.1 Lachnospiraceae bacterium | reverse complement strand
TCGGCTGTGAATAGTAACAATTATTGTCTATTTTTGGCGTGGAGGAATTAGCTGTGATATAATATACGATAAGTCGGAATGAGGCCGATGCTTATAACATGGAAACAGTTACTGTTCAGTACAGGACTGCGCAGTTACAAGATCGGAAAGGACAGGAAAACGGGATAAGAGATTATTACATAAGGAGGGATACTGATGCTTTTACTTGCGGTAATACCGGGAATAATACTTTTTTTTGTGATATGGAAAAGCGATAAGGTCGAAAAGGAGCCGGGAAAGCTGCTTTTAAAGCTGTTTCTTTTCGGCGCATTGACAGTGGTGAGCGCCATCGTTGTGGGCAAGGCGGGAGAGCTGGTCTTTGGCTTTCTTGATCCGGGAAGCATGCTGTATATATTTATCGACAATTTTCTGCTTACGGCGTTTGTAGAGGAAGCGGGAAAATACGTTGTCGTTAAGAAGGTTGCCTGGAAGCATCCCGCCTTTGACCATACCTTTGACGCCGTGGTCTATGCGGTGACGGCGTCCCTTGGGTTTGCCACTTTGGAAAACATAATCTATCTGATAGGAGAGGATATAAGCCTGGGCATAATACGAGGGATCATGAGTGTTCCGGGGCACGCCATTTACGGTGTGTTCATGGGATGCTATTTTGGCCTGGCCAAAGCCGCCGAGGCAGAGGGCGATAAAAAGCTCTGCAGCTCTAACCTGAAGAAGGCGCTCATAATACCCACCCTGCTGCATGGATTCTATGATTTCTGCATAGGCAGCTCCGAATATGGTATTTTCCTGGTGATCCTGCTTGTCTTTGAGATCGTGCTCACCGTGGTGGGAATAAGGAAGATAAGAAAATTATCGAGAGAGGACAAGGCCATAGCGCCGGAGATGGAAATCATACCCGGTATGGCGCCGGAAACGGTACTTGCAGAAGCACCGGAAACGGCACAGAACGCAGCATCGGACCCCATATACGGCATGAACCCTCAAACAGCGCAGAACGAATCGCCGGGACAGGGTATGACATTTAATGAAACTGGGGATACAGCATCAGATCAGAGAGAAGTAAGATAACCGGGCAGCCCGGTAAATATAACGAAGGTTCAGACCGAGCCGGTTACGAGAGCCTCTGCCTCTTCTGCGGACAGGGGCTTTCCCCATATAAAGCCCTGAATATAATCGCAGTTGATCCTGCCCAGTGTTTCAAGCTGTTCCTCCTCCTCGACCCCTTCGGCTATGACCTTAAGATCCATCACATGTGCTAAGGAGATGATCGCTTCGACATATTTCTGGGAGGTAGCGCTTGTGTTCATGTCATCGATAAAGGATTTGTCGATCTTAAGGATATCCGAGGGGAAGCTGTTAAGATAGCTCAGGGACGAATAGCCGGTCCCGAAATCATCTATTGCGATCTTTATGCCCATCTCCCTAAGCTCGGCAAGATTCCGGGAGGCCTTTTCCGCGGATTCTATCAAAATGGATTCCGTGATCTCGATCTCAAGCTGCCGGGCCGGAATGCCGCTTTCTCTTACGAGCTTTTTTATCTCATCCATAAAATCGCTTTTCATCATGTGCTTAACGGAAACATTGAGGCTCAGGGTAAGATCAGCTCCTGTTTTCCTGAGGAGGGAGCTGAAAAAAGCCGTTGCCTTTTTATGTACGGTCAGATCGATACTGCTTATAAGCCCCAGCCTTTCCGCTGCCGGAATAAACTCATCCGGTCTTATGATATTGCCCTCAATGTCCTTCATACGGGCAAGCACCTCAAAGCCGCGCAGCTTGTGGGACATGTCAAATTGCGGCTGAAGGTTGAAATAGATCAGGTCATTTTCCAGCGCATCCCTTACCTTGTTCTCTATTATAAGCTTGTCCTGAGTATTCATAAGCTCCGGGGTAATGCGCAGGACAGGATCACCGTTGTTAAGGCGTTTTACCTCCCTCATAGCCAGATTGGAATAGGATATCAGTGAATCGAGATTATCCGCATCGGAAGGGAAAACCGCATATCCGAAGCTTCCGGTCAGGGAGAAATCATATCCCTCTATGGTTATCTTCCTGGTGAGAGCCTCCTCATAGAGCCTTATCGTGTTTACTATATCTTTATCGGAGCTGTGCCGGATGATCAGGGAAAACTCATCCCCGCTTATGCGTGAAATGAAGTCAAGGGTATCGGACAGGCCTTCGTTGGCTATCTGCCTCCAGCGGGAAGCAAACTCTATGAAAACCTTATTGCCCATGTCATACCCTACGGTATTGTTTATGCTGTTGATGCCGCTGATATTTATGGTGACCGCAGCAAAGGGCTTGTGTTCCTTTATAAGCTCACTGATAAGCTCGGTACTGGCAAAGAAATTGGGCAAGCCGGTGAGAAGATCCGTTGTTGCCTGTTCACGGAGCTTTATCTGATAGCGTTCAACCTTTTTATTATTAAGAAATATAACGGTGATGGCAACAATGGTAAGGAGATTCACGAACAATCCCGGAATGCTCCTGTAATTGCCATGGAAAAAGATAGAGATGATAAGCATGGGGTATGAGGTCAGCAGAATGACAAGAGATGCCACGAATCCTTTTGTACCCCCCAGAACTACCGTAAGGATCAGACACAGATTTGAAACGGTTGAAAAAACACCCGTTAAAGTATTGACCGGAACAGGGGCGCCTCCGAGTATGACAGTGCTGTCTGAGACCGAAGTCATCCTTACAACCACCGAGAGAATTAAATACAGTAAGAGAAGGATCACAAAAACGACAGGGGGTGTCTTCCTGCGATTTGCCAGTCTTTCGATGGTTTCTTCAAGTATCCGTTTTTCGCCTTTTCCATTCCTGCTTTTTTTCATGTTGACTTCCTGTCAAAAATGCCTTGCAGACGCAAGGCACTCATATTTACTATCCTTAGCTCATAAAGCCGGGAATATCATGGTAAGCTGTTACCTTGAACCATGACAACATCATATTAATATTAACATATGTACAAGTTTTAATCAATAAACTTTTGAAAGGGTTGAGCGCGCGCCTCGCCGGAATAGAAAGAGGTGTATCAGAGGCTCTTAGGCACTGTAGTGAGGGTGGTATAGGCATAGATCTCTTTTGTGAAATCATTAAGCTCCCACCATGAGGTTCCGAGAACAGTGGTCCGTATCGTATTGTCCAGGCTTCTGACGCGATTGTACTGCATTACCTTCTGAGCCTTGCCCATCAGGAATGTATCTTTGGAAACGCCGCCTTTTCTGTTTTTATTATATTCGATGCTTTTTATATTGTGCGGATCCTTTACCAGGATAAACCAGTGTCCGTTGTAAAGCTTTACATCGTGTGCCGAAAGAAGATGCCCGTGCTGGTACACCGCAACGGCTTTCCCCGCCCTGATCGATCTTTTGATATCCGAAAGAGCGGCCATCTGGTCAATGCTGTATCTGTTGTCCGGATTGGTTTCGAGCATCGCTTTATTACAGCTGAGAGTGACATGATCCGTCTTCGACATCCTGTTCTTGTAATTCGCTTCATTCTCGCCTTCCCGCTTGAGAGATTCGTAATATTTCTTTTTTGTATGAACCAGCTTCAGGATATCCTGCTTACTGCACTTTTCCTCCAGAGCGTTTATGATCTGGGCAAAAAGCTTTGCGGGAGCTTCATAGTCGGAGTCGCCGTCCTTTTTTGTGGATCCCGTCCTGATATTATCCCTTACCTTTTCAACAAGCTTCTCGGGGTTAAAATCATAAATCTTCAGGATTTCCGCTTTCAGCTCTTCTGTATCCTCTTCGCTCATAAGCTTTTTCCGGGTGATGAGATCGACCAGGATACCTGTGTTTTTTACGGTTTGCTCTCTGTTGTCTCTCAGCAATTTGCCCAGTTTGTCCAGAAATATGGTTTCTGAGTCATCCTCTTCGCTTCCGGCTCCCGAATCGGTTCCCAGTTTGTCCCAGAGATCCTCATGGAGATACATGGGAATACCGTTAAAGAGGATGCGCGCTCTTTCCTGCTCAAGCTCCTTTGGGGGCAGCTGATATTCGGCCGAAAGTGCGGTGTTTGTCGAATATACCACCTTAACGCCCGTCAGATGAAAGAGATCTTTTTCGGCGGAACCGCAGCTGATCTCGTACTGGAAATCTCTGAGCCTGCCGCTTTCCTCAACCTTTGCAACACCGTGATTAAACCCTGCGGCGGCTACGGCCTTCTCCAGAAGCTGTACCCAGATGGAGTCAAGAGGAAAGCTTCCGTCCCTCTCATAGTCCTTCCTGACCCGCACATAGGTGGGACGGACGGTGACATCCTCAGTTGATATCCTTGTGTAGTCATCGACTCTGCGGTTTGACTTGTCATAGGCTGCATAGAGCCGGACGAGCACGGTACCGTCGCCCACATCATGAAACATGTTAAGTATCGCGTCGGGATCAGTGCTTACCAGAGCTTGTAAGGTGGCCAGAAAATGGCAGTCCCCGCACATCCCCTGCTTTGCGTCATTTATATTTGGCCTGTGCGTGAACAGCGGAAGATCCTTAACATTGCTTTCCTTAAGGTCGCTTTCGCTGCGCTGGGTAAAGACAGGTTTCTGCTCCAGAGCCGCGGCATACTCCGCGTCCGTCATCCGGCTCCTTAGGTTTCCGCCGGTGAAGGAATCAAGCCTCTTCATTATATCGACTATGATGCCGGTCACGGGATCGTTAAGATCGAGACGGCCTTTTTTCATGAAGTAGTTCTCCGCTTCGTTTCGGAAGGTGTCGATGGCGGCCAGCTCAAGCTCAATGCTTTCATCCGTGACCGCGCACTGGGTCTGGGAATATATTCCGACAGCCTCCGAAAGCTTTCTGAGATGCGCCATCAGTTCGGGGGCAATCTGCCCGGGATCCTGCAGATAATCCTTAAGCCTGTTATTATACTCTGCAATGGCGATCTTATCCTTATCCGCAAAGTAACGGGTGATCTCAACAGGCGGAACGAGATCCGCATCCCCACGCTGAAATTTCAGGGGGAGGGTCTGGGCATTGATTTCTCTGAGCAGGGAAGGGAACTTGTTAATATTCTGTTTGACCCCTTCGTAGAAATTTTTGCCGTAGTCCGCGGTCCGGTTCCATTTGTACAAGTATTTTGCCAGGGTGAGAAGGATGTTCGGGATCAATCCGAGGTTTCCCGAATAGGAGTCGGGATAGGCGCTTGAGAGCCATTCGTACTGGGACATGTAATACCCCGCCCGGTCTTTCATGTCCTTCATATCAAGCTTTTTTTCCATGGCCTTGTTTCGAAGGGCAAGGATCGGCTCATAGGTCCAGTCGCCCTCCTCTGTCCCGTTTCCGTTTTCCGTATTGCCGAACCTGGAGTCATGATAAGACTTCATCATGGTAAGTTCATCGTCGATATTCTTTCCCGGGAGATTGAGCCTTTTTGCTTCCAGAAGATTCAGATACCGTTTCTCCCTCCAGAGCGCAGCGGCCCGGTTTTCAAGATCCCAAAAAACACTGCCAAGCTTTTCCTCTGCAAAGATTGTGGAGTAACGGAATATTTCCTTCATCCTGAGATAGATGTCTCTGTCTGAAAAACCATTCTCGGTAAGCTCGAGGAGAAGCTGATTCGCGGATGCTCTCAATTCGGGAGTAATATCCGTTTTTTCGTATTTCTCTGAAAGCATATTCTTTTCGCTATCGGGATCAAACGGCATTTGCTTTACAGCCTGAAGAATATCCATTATATCGGCGTAAGCTTTGAGATCGTTCCGATAGCGCCGTTTATACTCATCGATCATACTCTGCGAACGGGGCGAAGCATCGATGGAACCGTCGGCACGCAGCCTGCCGAGAAAGAGAAGAGAATCCCGCATCCGCATAAGGATATCCTTTGCCGCAAGCGCCGTGTCACATACTTTTATCTGAAGGTCGGACTGCTCTAACAGATAGGAGTCGCGATTGTTTTTCTTAAAGTCAGAGGCACTGTTTAAGATATCGAGCTGATCCATGATCTTTGTGATATCGTTAAGATCGGCAGACGCATCCCCGCTAAGCTTAAGCTTTTTGATCCTTACGGCCCGGCCGGCGGGATTTACCTCCCCCCTTGAGTTTATCTGTCCTTCCTTAAGCATGACATTGTCGAGATGGGTGCTCAGTCCCGTCTTTTGTATCTCTTCCTGCCTTTGGAGGATCTTCTCGCTCAGCCTTTGTTTGTTGTTGCGGACATTGACCGTACGAAGAGCTCCGACCAGTTCGTTTATGATCCCGCTGTTTACATTTTCATTAAGATTGCGCGAAAACAGGGCAAGGCCTCCTTCCGACTGCCAGATGAGCTCGGAGAGGAGCTTTTGCTCGGGAGTGTCTTTGTCGTTAATATCCTTACAGATCTCCCGGTTCAGATGAGTCCTGTAATAATTGTTCTGCATGACCTCCTTTTTCAGCCGGTAGTAGGTCACCACAGTTTTGGCTTTTGCATACCGTTCCTCAAAAGTATCCTGGAAATCTTCACCGAAGCTTTTGTAAATGTCCGGGGATAAGGTTATGAGATGGTGGATGGCGTAAAGCTTTTCACTCAGGTTTTCAAGCTTATCGGAATTGTCGGCTATCTTTTTTTCACTGGAGACATCGATACTGTCGGGATCAAGCTTCATAAAGAGCCTCATCATTTCAAGCAGAGCTTCTGCCCGGTTATTGCCTCCTTTTTTGTAGTGGGATAACAGGAGGGCATCATTTTTTGCGCTTCCTGTCATAAACCGGGCGACCATCACAAGGGCCGGATCGGTCAGGCTGACCCCTGTCCTGTCCGCGGCAGAGACGGCTCTGAGCTTCATTTTGTCATAGCGCTTTTTATTGGCGGCCCGGAGAGCCTTTGCATTCTTATCCTTCTGATACAGCTCGGTTCCGGATTTCTGTATCTGCTTACGGCGCTCTTCAGTGCTCAGGATGTTTTTGTACTTATCACCGAAAACCTTTTCCCGGCGGGTCTGGCTGGTCTCGTTAAAACGTACGCCGCTGTGGAGACCGGTAAGGAAATCCTCCATCCTGTTCTGTTTTTCCTGTGTGGTCCGGGCTGCGTTAAGCCTTGTATTAAGCTCTGTGCGGGCTTCCTCCTTGCTGAGATTTCTGATCTTTCCCGATTCCTCTTCATAAAGACCGTACTGCGGCATTTGCTTCCTCCTTGTATTTGGGATTTTTTTTGCCTGAATATTTCCTTTAAGATCCTGTAACCTGTTCTGCTTTTCGGTATACAGATCATCATCATTATATTAACAGCAAAGGGTAAACTGTTATCCTCATTATACCATATCTTAAAAAATGAGATATAAATTATGTTGATTTTCCGCAAAAGCTTTGTATAATAAGTTACTATTCACAGCCCAAAAGGCTGTGAATAGTAACAAATTATTAAAACAGGGAGGTATTGAATATGCCAGGGTTGGATGATTTTTTTGAAAAAGTGATCACAGTAAAGCTTCCGGAAGACAGGCAGAGCGTGGATATACTGGATCAGACTCTTCTTCCGCAAACAGTGAAGCGGATCAATTTAAGGACAAAGGAGGAGCTCTGGGACGCCATAAAGAAGCTTAAGGTCAGAGGAGCGCCGGCCATAGGGGTAAGCGCCGCCTACGGCATCGCCGTACTTTCTTCAAGGATAGAGGCATCTGATTTTGATGCGTTTTATAAGGAATTTAAGGAGCTTAAGGATTATCTTGCATCCTCCAGGCCTACGGCGGTCAACCTTTTCTGGGCTTTAAACAGGATGGATGACAAGGTACTGTCGGTAAAGGACAGACCCCTTTCCGAGATAAAGGAGATCCTCTTTGAGGAAGCACAGAAAATACGGGACGAGGACGTAGCCATCAGCCGCAACATAGGCGAGCTGGGTTTTGAGATACTTAAGAAATTAAAGAAGGAAGGAAAGGAGATCGGGATCCTGACCCACTGCAACGCCGGGACTATCGCCACGGCAAAATACGGGACGGCCACAGCTCCGATGTATATCGCACTGGAGCATGGCTGGAAGGGGACGGATATGCATGTGTATTGCGATGAAACAAGGCCCCTTCTTCAGGGCGCGAGGCTGACCTCCTTCGAGCTTCATAATGCGGGGATAACCACCACGGTACAATGCGATAATATGGCCTCAATGCTTATGAAGCAGGGAAAGATCGACGTGATCTTTGTGGGGTGTGACCGTGTGGCGAAAAACGGCGACTCCGCCAATAAGATAGGAACCTCGGGAGTTGCCATACTTGCAAAGCACTACGGGATCCCCTTCTATATCTGCGCCCCCTCCTCAACTATCGATCTGAAGACCGAAAAGGGAGATGACATCCCCATTGAAATGAGGGATCCGGAGGAGATCACCACCATGTGGTATAAGGAAAGGATGGCTCCGGAGGGGATCGATGCGTTCAATCCCGCTTTTGACTATGCGGAGCATGAGCTGATAACCGGTATAATCACCGAAAAGGGAATCGCAACAGC
>DNAD01000197.1:421-7790 GCA_003484785.1 Lachnospiraceae bacterium | reverse complement strand
AAGCTTCGGAGATGTGGCAAGAGCCCTTGCTATCTCCAGTCTCCTCTGGATACCGTAGGGAAGCGAGCCCGCAACCTCATTTTTAAGATGAAGGAGATTCTGTTCCGCAAGCAGTGCCTCCGCCTCTTCCCGCATCCTCTTCTCCTCCTTTGCGCTCAGCCTGAAGGTAGAGGTAAACCAGTTATGATTAGCCCTCATGTGTTTTGCAATGAGCACATTGTCAAAAACAGAGAGCCTTGAAAACAGTCTTATGTTCTGAAAGGTCCGGGCGATCCCGAGCTTTGTTATCCTGTCGGGAGTGGGACTGATTTTATGGCGATAATCCCCCTGATGCTCTCCCTGATACTGCTTTTTCATTTTGCTCTGGGGATAGTTTTCCACCATTGGAGAGCCCATGAATAATACCCTGCCATTGGTAGGCTCGTATACCCCGGTAATACAGTTAAAGGCAGTGGTCTTTCCGGCTCCGTTGGGACCGATAAGGGCCACTATCTCTCCCTCTCTTACCTCCATGGACAGATCATTTACGGCCACGACTCCGCCAAACTGCATCGTGACATGTTCAAGCTCCAGTACGTTCGTGCTCACTGAGCCACCTCCTTTGCGGCATCCCCCGATACCTCTTTTTTCTTAAAGAGATCCGGCAGTTCCTTAGTTCCCATTATGCCCTGGCTGAAGAAAAGCACGATAATCATGATAACCACCGAGAATACGACCATTCTGAAGCCGTTCCTTAACAGCGGGATCCTGGTCTGTCCCGTAGCCGCAAAATACACAAGCCACCCAAGGACTATGCAGCAGACCGCCGCACCGGCTCCATATAAGGCTAGGGGCTTTCCCTTCGGCTTTTTCATCCTTATAATCATAAGAACAAGCAGGATCACGAAAACCACTGCCATTACCACGATGAACCGGCTCCTCTGAGCACCGACGAGAGAGGTCTCCTGATCTAAGAACCTAAGCCACCACTCACTGCAGGCAATGTACAGAAACGAGGCTATGATGCTTCCGGAAATGGAGCCTATGCCCCCGATAACAACTATCAAAAGGATCTCATAGGTCATTGCCGACTTAAAGATCGCGGCCTGAACCGAGGTCTGATACATGGCAAGAAGCGCTCCTCCGATACCGGCAAAAAAGGAACTGATACAGAAGGAGAGCATCTTATGCTTCGCAAGATTTATGCCCATCGCCTCCGCCGCAACTTCATCCTCACGGATCGCCTTAAAGGCCCTTCCGTAGGAGGAATTGATAAGCAGAAGTATGATCGCGACGCAGATCCCCACCACAGCAAAATAAGCTATTGTACTGTTGAATACGGGAAACTTTCTCAGGAGATTTGAGCCGTTGGTGATGGGTCCCAGAGCCTGCCACTGAAAGATCGCTCTTATTATCTCCGCAAAGCCAAGAGTAGCGATGGCAAGATAGTCCGATTTAAGCCTAAGTACCGGAAGCCCGATAAGAAAGGCAAAAAAAGCGGCTACAAGCCCGGAAAGAATCAGAGCCAGGGGAACCGGAATGGTAAACTGTATGAGCCCTCCGTCAAAATACTGATAGACCGAAGCCCTGTCCTCAACCGGGATCGTAAAGATGCCGTAGGTATACGCCCCCAGCAGCATGAAGCCGGCCTGTCCGAGAGAGAACAATCCGGTGAAACCGTTTAACAGATTCATGCTGACAGCGATCAGCACATAGATCGAACCCTTCTTAAGCACCATGAAAAGCATATTCCATGAGGGAGGTGCTATCTTCTCCGCTATCAGCGTAAACAGAAATACAAATATGACAATGCACGCCGTTATGATAACGCCACGCTTATTTTCCACGTTTTTCATATCACTATACCTTCTCCGTTGCCTTTTCTCCGAACAGACCCGTAGGCTTAACTACAAGAATGATTATCAAAAGCGCAAAGGTGACCGCATCGGAAAAGGTCGCAAGACCGATATTTGAACTGATCCCGACCATATTTAACATGGCCTCCAGTCCCTTTACGATATTTTCTGAAATACCTATTATGAAAGCTCCAATGACAGCGCCGGGTATGGAACCGATCCCGCCGAAAACGGCCGCGACAAAGGCCTTAAGCCCCGGCATTGCTCCGGAAGTATACGTAACTCCGGTATAGTTGGAAAAGTAAAGAACCGAACCAACGGCAGCCAGAAACGAACCTATGACAAAGGTCATGGAGATCACGGAATTGATCTTTATTCCCATTAGCTGGGCCGTGTCGTAATCTCTGGAAACCGCGCGCATGGCCATTCCTATCTTCGTGTGGTTTATTAGCATCGCAAGAGCGAAAACCAGAGCTATGACCAGAATCGGCGTTATCACGGTAACTACCTTCGTGTTGGCCGGACCGATATTGATGGAATCCGAAATAAAGGGAATTGTGGGATACTGCTGGGAAAGGCCGCCCGTGATATAGGCAACCAGATTCTGAAGCAGGTAGCTGACCCCGATGGCCGAGATCATGATAGACATCCTGGGAGCCAGCCTCAGAGGCTTATAGGCCACCCGCTCTATTACAAAGCCTATGATAACAGTAAAGATGATCATGAGCGGCAGGGCAAAATACCACGGCATTGATGCGCACATGTATACCATCATGACCCCCGCGACCATGAACACGTCTCCATGGGCAAAGTTTATTAAACGAAGGATCCCATAGACCATTGTATAGCCTATGGCGATCAGTGCATACTGTCCTCCGACTGAAATACCTGATAACAGATAAGGCAGAACGACACTCATTTCATACCTCCCAATCATAGAAAACCTGCAGCTGCCATCACGGTTCAAAGGGCCGCAAACAGCAACAACCGGCATGCTCCGAAGGATCGATCCTCAAATAATACCGGATAATATCCTTTTGGAGCATGCCGAAAAAGCCGGAAGCGCTCAGCCTTCGCAACCGCGAAGGCCGCCGTCCCGGGCAGGATTCATTAAATACTCTGCTCTGCAACGAAATCCCATTCCCCTGTCTCGGTATTGACCTTCTTGACATAGGCGGTATTTCTTTCCGCGTCACCGGTCTCATTGAAAGCTATCTTTCCGGAAACACCTTCATAGGTAACGGAAGGAAGAGCAGCCTGAACATCCGCCGGATTGGTGGAGCCTGCTGCCTTAAGAGCCTCCAGAGCAACATAATAAGCGTCATAGCCCATAGCCGAAACAGCAGCGATCATATCGTTTCCGCCGTTGTTTGCAAGAGCGGTGGAATCGCCGTTGATATAGCCCTTGAGCCCTTCATCGAAGGAAGGTACGGCACCCTCCTGATAGAAGGTGGTAACACAGATCTCAACATTCTTTCCCTGAGCAGCGCCCGAAACAACGTTGGAATCCCATGTATCGCCGGCAAGCAGCGGCATTCCAAGGCCCTGTGAATCGGCCTGTTCCACGATGTTCGCAGCTGCCTCTATCGAAACGGGTGAGAAGAATACCTCACAGCCCTGGCTCTTTGCGTTGGTTATATAGGAAGTAAAGTCGGAATTACCTTCGGGGAAGGACTCCTCCACAACCTCTCCGCCAAGCTCCTTGAAGGCCTCAACGAAATAGTTGCAAAGGCCTGCCGAGTAGTCGTCACCGAGCTTGCTTAAGCAGTATGCCTTTTTGGCGCCGAGAGTCTTGTTTGCATAGTTTGCAAGAACGGTGCCCTGGAAGGGATCAAGGAAGCAGATACGGAAATAATGATCATTTCCCTCGGTAACCTGCGGATTGGTGCAGGTAACGCCGATGGCGGGAACTCCGCCGTTCTTGAATACATCGGATGCCGCGATGGAAACACCGGAGCCATATGAGCCCAGAACCACCGAAACTCCCTCGGAAACGAGCTGCTGGGCAGCTGAAGGGCCCTTCTCAGTGGAGGACTGGTTATCCACTACCACAAGCTGTACGTTATAGGTCTCCCCGCCGATGTCAACGGTGGGCGTCTCCGAGTTTGCATACTGGATACCGAGGGTCTCCTGCTTTCCGCCGGCACCGTTATCACCCGATGCGGGCTCGAACACGCCTATCTTGACCACCTTGTCCCCGGATGCGGAACTTCCCGCGTCAGCCGCATCATTGCCTGCGGGTGCCGTTCCCGCGGGAGCAGCCGCACAGCCTGCGAGAGTACCGGCAAGCATCGCCGACGCAAGTAACGTTGAAAGAATCTTCTTATAAGCCTTCATTTTCACTACCTCTCCTTTTCTGTTTTAAAAACGCTTCACTATGGTAAAGCACAACAATCTAATTATAGATTATATCAGTCCGTAAAACAATACATAATCTGCATGTGCATCCATATTATACCCTGTCAGTTAAAGCCCACGAACCTCTGGGCGATCTTGTATTCCATCACCGATATCTTTCTTCCTCCCTTTCCGGGAAGGTTCATGTTCGTCCCGATGATACTGAAGCGAAGCCTTATATAATCCCTCTGGTCGTTGTCCTTAAGGTAGTTCCAGAGATCCTTCTTTTTGGCAAGAGACTCTTCGGACCCCTCTTTGATGAGCAGGATCGAGGATATGGTCATCATAATGTTTAAGTAGCTCAGCATATACCTCTCCTGCTTTCTTTTTAGGTTCCTGCTGCTGTGGGCCATATAGTCGATCATAAGCTTTGTGACTCTTATCTGCTGATCCACCCTGCTTATCATGATGGATTCGTTGACCGACTGATCCTCCCTGCCTATATAATATCTGTAAAGATTGACGTCCATGTAGTACATGGTCTTAACATGGGCCAGAGGCACGAAAACAAAGATATTATCCACGTAGAAGGTATGGGCCGGAAGCACAAGGCCGCAGTCCTTGAGAAGCCTTGTCCTGTAGATCACCGAGTGCATCAGGATGTACTGTCCCGGCTTGAAGACCCTGACATCATCCCAGGTAAAGACCTGGTCCCTGGGAAAGACCGAGCGGTAGGTCATGACCTTTTTGTGCTTCCTTCCCTCCTTTTCATATACGAAATTGCAGATGAACATATCCACGACGCTTCCGAGGCTTACAAGCTCCTTAAGCCTCTCCAGTACCTGGATATAGGCCTCCTCCTTGAACCAGTCATCCGAATCAAGAACCTTAAAGAAGGTACCTGTGGCGTTCTTTAAGCCGGTGTTTACGGCTTCCCCGTGTCCCCCGTTCTCCTGGTGAACGGCTTTTACTATGGAAGGATATTTTTTTTCGTATTCATCCGCTATCATTGCCGTATCGTCCTTTGAGCCGTCATCGACAATGATTATCTCCACATCCTCTCCTCCCGGCAGGAGGCATTCTATGGCCTTTCTCATGTAATCCTGCGAATTATAGCAGGGAATTGCTACCGATAATAGCTTCATCTATCTCAACCTGTCACTTTCGTATTTTTTCTTCGTCCTTAAACATTCAAGAGCCTCCATATATCGCTCCTCAAGGTTGTCTCCGGTAAGATTGATATCCATGGCCACCGCAATGGTATTTAACATATCCTCCGTGATCTTCTTTCTCATAAACATAAAGATGTCCAGCTTCCTTGCATAGGATTTCTCATCCAGAAAGGCTTCCAGATCGGGATCCAGGATACTGTCCGGATCGGTATCGTTATCATAGTATTCCCTGTCCCGTTCCTGCTCCTCCTCCTCGTATCCCCCGTCCTCATAGGGCTTTCTCTCGGAAGCTTTAGCGCCGTCCTTTTCCGTCCCGTTAACGGCCTCCTCTGCGGCCTTCTTTTCCCCGTGTCCGTCTCCGGAAGCCAGCATAAAGCGGTACTGCTGTCTGGCATTGGGGTAAATATCCTTATCGACCTCGCTCATAAAGGAAGCAAGAGGCCTTGCATAGACGCTTCCCTGTTCAAAAAGGGGCCGGTAGATAACAAGCTCCTCATCATATTCCGTATGCTTCGCGACAGTGATAACCTGGTAATACCTTCCCTTAAAATGTCTGTAAACCTCTAATTCCTTCGGTCTCTCTCTCATATTTACGTCCCGATCCTTATACTCCTTGCATAATAAAAAGCCCACTGCTGCATGATCCCTCCGCTCGTCTTATAGCGGGCGAAAGGATTTTTCCCATTATACTCCAAATCTATTATCCTTGCAATCCATGTATCCACGGGCACCAGAGAGGTTCTGCCGTAGGCAAAGAGGCACACGCAGTTGGCCACCTTGTCACCGACCCCTCTTACCCGCTTAAGCTCTTCGAACAATTCCTGATCTTTCAGTTCGTTTAGTTTACATAAATCTATATCCCCGCTGTCGACCTTCTCTATGGCATCTAATACATAGGGCGTTCTGTAGCCAAGTTTACATAAGTTTAATTCCTCGGCCGTTGCCCGGGACAGATCCTTTGGAGAAGGAAACAGCTTTATCTTCTCTCCCGGCACCTCTTTGCCGAACATATCGCACAGAAGCTCCACGCTCTTTGTTATGGCGGGGATATTCTTTCTCTGGGAGATGATAAAGGTTATCAGCATCTCCCAGGGATCCTGCCTGAGTACCCTTATGCCCTTTCCGTATTCGGCGGCCTTTCTCATAAAGGAGTCCTCCGTCGGAATGGAAAGCCTTATATCCTCATAGCTCCTGTTAAGGTCAAAGTAGGGCAGCCAGATCTTCTCCCAGTCTTTTGGGGAGGCGCTTGCCTCATACTCCCGATCCCCTGTCTTTTTGATATACAGTATCCTGTCAAGATGGACGAACCGCCATGTTTCATCCTCAAGCTCAGAGACCCTGAAGCACTGGCCGCTCTCCTCTATCTTTTTAAGGTCAAAATCATCGTCTATAAATACCTTCATATGCCTCCCGCCGTTTTGCCGGCTTTTCCGATACAAACCGCCCTTTACGGGAAAATGATCCGGTCAAATGTTTTTCTCAGAACTGGTTTATCCTGTCCTGTGAATCATCGGTGGTGTTGTCGATCTCCTTTATCACCACATGGTAGGCTGAGTTCTCGTTTATCCTGACCTCCGCCCTGTCCCCCGCCTTTTTCCCGAGGATGGCCTTTCCAAGAGGGGATTCTATGCTTATGAGCCCGTTCAGCGAATCAGTCCTTACGGTGGTCACAAGTTTGTACTTCTCCACCTCTCCTTCCTCTTCAAATAAAACCGTAACGGTGTTATTTATCCCGACCTCATCCTCCGCTGAGGAGTCGTCTATTACCTGGGCGGTCTTTATCATCCTCTCAAGGTACCTTATCCTGCTCTCATTCTTATTTTTCTCACGCTTTGCGGCATGATACTCAAAATTCTCCGAAAGATCTCCGTGGGCTCTGGCCTCCTTCACGTCCTCGATCAGCTTTTCGCGAAGCGTTACCCGCCTGTATTCGATCTCCTCCTCCATTTTTCTTATATCCGATTCCGTCAGCCTGTCTCTCATATCTCTCCTCTCTTGTGCACGATCTGTTTACAGATCGTGCAC
>DNAD01000197.1:0-338 GCA_003484785.1 Lachnospiraceae bacterium | reverse complement strand
CGTGCACAAACTGTTTACAGATTTAAAGACTCCCATTCTTCCATGGCGGAAAGCAGCTCCTCCTCCAGTTTATCGATCTCCTCCTGGATCTGAGAGAGCTTTTCGAAATCACTGGCATATTCGGGAAGCTCCAGCTCCTTTTTTTTCAGCGCCGTCTCCGACTCCAGCTCCTCTATCCTCTCTTCAAGCCTTTTAAGCTTTTTTTCGCGCCTCGAGGCCTCCTTACCCTCCTCGTAGGAGAGCTTTGCCTTTTTTATGTCAACCTCTTTGCTATCAATATCGCTCTTTTTGGAAGCATCATTGCGATCATTCTTATTTATGTTAACCGATATCACATT
>DNAD01000021.1:1643-4334 GCA_003484785.1 Lachnospiraceae bacterium | reverse complement strand
AAGAGGAGGATACAAAAGAACAGGGCGGTTCAGGCGAAGGGGAGAATCTTTTCCGGGAGTCTTTGGAGCTTCCAAGGATAGTATGCTGGGGAGATTCTCTTACCGAAAGCTCGGATGAGGAGACGGCCTATCCGGATGTCCTCAGAAGATTAAGCGGCGCAGAGGTGGATAATTACGGGGTAAGCGCGGATACCTCCTTTATGGTCGCCGCCAGGGCAGGCTATGTCGGAATTTATACAAATGACTTCACCATACCGGCAGAGAAGGAGCCTGTAAGAGTATATCTCAGGACGGAAGGCGGAAATTCCATAAGCCTGTTAAGACACGGGGACGGCGGAGTAAACCCGTGCTATATCGCCGGGGTCAGGGGGAGGCTTAGCCGCAGTGGAGGCGGGTATTATTTTACAAGAAGCGAAAGTGGTGATAAAATAGCTGTCGAAGACGGAAGCAGGCTTATCACCGCGGGAATGGCACGGACAAACAGCGATGATGTGCTTGTGATCTTTACCGGGACCAACGATTCGCCTGACAGGCATTCCATATCGGAAGTGATAAAATATCAGCGCGGCATTCTTGAATTTACGGGCTGCGAGAAATACGTGGTCATAGGAATGACATGCAGACGGGTAATGCCGGATATCGAGAAGGTCAATGAGATCCTTGCGGGTGAATACGGAGAGCACTTTCTCGACGTGAGACAATTCATGCTGAACGGAGGTCTTGAATACGAAGGGCTTGCCGCCACCGCCCGGGATCGGGCGGATATGGCAAAGGGTGAGATACCTTCGAGTCTTCGTATCGATTATGTTCATGGAAATAAATATTTTTATGATATAATTGCTAACATGCTTTATGAAAAGCTGGGGTATCTGGGATATCTTCCGGGAACATCGGTTTACAGTAGTTATAAGGAGTCGGAGGAACAATGATCTACACGCTGACCTTCAGCCCGAGTATCGACTATCTCGTATTTCTGCGAAACGAGTTTGAGGCGGGCCGGATCAACAGGATGGTTAAGGACGCGATCTATTACGGCGGAAAGGGAGTTAATGTCTCCCAGGTCCTCTGGGGTCTGTCGGTGGAGAACACAGCCCTGGGGTTTGTGGCCGGCTTTACCGGAAAAGAGATAGAGGCCGGGCTTAACAGGCTTGGGTGCAAAACCGATTTTGTCCATTTGAAAAACGGGCATTCAAGGATAAACATCAAACTAAAGACCAGCCTCGAAAGCGAGATAAATGCTGTGGGCCCGACGGTTGATTCCCAGGCCTGCGAAGAGCTGTATAAAAAGATAGAGGCCATAGGGGAGGATGACATCCTGGTGGTAGCCGGCGCGGTTCCGGATAATTTTCCTAAAAATTTCCTTCCATATGTAATAGAGCATCTGCAGTCACTGAGCACGAAGTTTATCATAGACACGGGCGGAGATGCGCTTCTTGAGATACTTCCCTACCATCCGTTCCTTATAAAGCCCAATCATACGGAGCTGTGCGCTCTTTTTAATGAGGATTATAACCCCTCGGATATTAAGGGCCTTACGGGCGCGGCAAAGCACCTTCAGGAGAAGGGGGCCAGAAATGTTATGATCTCCCTGGGTGCGGAGGGAGCGGTGCTGGTCACGGAGGACGGGCAGGTATACTCAAGGCAGGCACCCGGCGGAAACGTGGTCAATTCAGTGGGCTCGGGAGACAGCATGGTAGCGGGCTTCATCGCAGGGTATCTTAAAAGAGAGGATTATGAAGACGCTTTTGTTATGGGCATCGCCGCAGGCTCGGCCAGCGCTTTTCTGGAGGGCCTTGCCTCCGGGGATGAGATACGGCAGCTATACCGCCTTATAAGGTGACGGGAAAAGCTCGGATGGGAGAATATATATGGCTATAGATCTTTTCAGTATAGGTAAGTTTACTATTCACGGTTATGGGCTCATGATCGGCCTGGGCTTTCTTATTGCGGTGCTCTACGGCTGCTACAGGTGCGAGAAGGAGCTGGGGCTTTCGGCCGACCACTACAGCAGCATAGCTATCTGCACACTGATCTTCGGATGGATGGGCGGAAAGCTGATGTTCATCCTGGTGGAGGCAAAAAACTTCATTGCGGATCCCCTTTCCGTTCTGGGCTCCTCGGGCTTTGTGGTATACGGGGGGATAATCACCGGCGTGATCACGATATTTGTATACTGTAAGCTGAAGAAGCTCTCTTTTCTGAGCTATCTGGACGCCCTGGTCCCGGGGGTCGCCATCAATCAGGGCTTTGGCAGACTGGGCTGTTTTCTTGCGGGATGCTGCTACGGAAAGCAGACTACCTCCCATTTCAGCGTGGTCTTTCCCGAAAATTCACTGGCGCCGGCGGGGGTACATCTGATACCCACCCAGCTTTATTCCGCGGCCTTTGATCTTCTGCTTGCCGCTTTCATGGTGTATATGAGCCGCAGGGTCCGCCGCAGGGGAGAGATTTCCGTGATCTACTTCGGAGGCTATGCCATCGGCAGGTTTATCATAGAATTCTTCAGGGATGATCCCAGAGGATCGGTTGGGGTTTTGTCCACCTCACAGTTCATATCGATCCTGATGCTGGTCTTCTCGGCGGTGCTTTATATGATAGTAAAGAAGCTGGATCTTCCGCCTTCATATAAGGTAAAGGAGGAGGCGGAGGCTGAAAAAAACGCCGTAAGCGAAGGATGAAAAACGAAAAAAA
>DNAD01000021.1:0-1546 GCA_003484785.1 Lachnospiraceae bacterium | reverse complement strand
GCACGATTTGCCAGAGCAAATCGGCACGGGAGAAAGGAGCGCAAAATGAGCAGATCCGTATGTATTACAGTTCCGGTGAGGTATAAGACCTCAGATAAGGAAACGGAGCTGATAGCGGTGATAGATAACTATGTTATCGGAAGGGGAGAAAATGGTGTCCTTACCTCTTTCGACTGGACGAACGGTAAGGAGGTTTCCTTCTCCCCTTCCGAAGAAGCTCTTAAGGAGGCCGGAAATAACAAGGTCAGAAGGAACTTCTGGGCGAGAAGACTGGCAGATCACTGGAATGGGAAGGCAGATGTTTTGGCCGTTAAAGGCGCCTTTGCCGCAGATGATCTTTCAGATGTGTTTACAGAGACGGGTGACAGCCTTACGCTTTCAGGCAGATATTCTTCTCTTTGCGAGGTTTTGCTTGCCATAGTTGAAGACTGATTACGGGAAGATTACCTTATCGCCGTCAAAAAGATATATGCTGTTGCTTAGGCGGTCTCTCTCCAAAAGCTCGGTGTTATTTATTGTCCTTACCATCTCGGCAAGGGCGGGTATGTCCGCTTCGGGCTTGTAGGGCATTGCGATGAATTCATGAACCGAGGACGGAAGTATGATGAAGGCTCCGAGCCTTTCATGGATCTCTGCAAGGATCGGGGTATTCAGCATCAGAGCCGCCCCGTGCATGCAGTTTGCGGTGGTCGCCACCAAAAGCTCTGCTCCGGGGTCCTGTCCGAACAGCTCCTGGTGTTTTGAGGTATCAAGACCGAAGCCCTTCAGGATATCAAAGAGCGGCGTGATGCGATAATCCGATGCAAGGTTTTTTACTGCTTTTTCCGAAAGCTCTGACGGATCTAACAGAAGGTTCTCGATCATCCCCTCGGTGATCACAAAGGATACAAGGGAATCGGAAAGCGCCTCCTGTCTGATCGTAACATGATAGGTCAGGGCCATATCCAGAAACCTCTCCGTATGGATCTTCTTCCCGGAAAGGGAGGGAATGAGATCCTCCGATGACAGTCTGGGAAGCACATTTTCCATGATGTAGTTCTTTTCAAGTATTGTCTCCTTTGGGATAGATCCCATCAGTCGGTTTAATTCAGTCTGCATAAAAAATACTCCTTTCAGTGTATACAAAGCTGACCGCAGCTGCGTTTCCGCAGATACGTTATCATTCTGTTAAAGAGGAAACGATCCGATCCGGGAAAGCAGATCTGATCGGCACGATATAAAGATCGTGCCTGAGTGCACGATTTGCCAACGCAAACCGGAATAACGGAAATCTTTAAGAAATCTGTTTCGATGAGGAACCGATCCGGTAAAAAACCGGGTCTGAATCTGAGCTTTGGAACCGCCGGGCATATCGGCGGAATGATCGTGTGTTTTTAAATATGATGCCGGGTTCAAAAGCGCCTTTTGATCCCTGCGCCACGAAATGATCTTATGGTGCACCTATTATGCGTTATTAAGGAGCGGTTGTCAATCCTGTTTTTTATGGTATTATTAAGTTACTGGTTCAGAACCGTTTAAACAGTAAAATATTATACATTTTAATTAA
>DNAD01000329.1:1848-15301 GCA_003484785.1 Lachnospiraceae bacterium | reverse complement strand
AAAAAAGATGGTATCTTTTGAGAGTGATTATATTGCAGGAGCGCATCCCGAGGTACTCAAGCGATTAACGGAAACGAATATGGAGAGTCTTCCGGGGTATGGGGCGGATAAGTACTGCGAGAGCGCGAAAGAGAAAATCCGGGAGCTGACCGGCGTTAAGAATGCCGAGGTCGAATTTCTGGCAGGGGGGACGCAGACGAACGCGGTCGTTATTTCTACGATGCTTTCCGATTACGAAGGTGTGGTTGCGGCAAAGACAGGCCATGTTAGCTGCCATGAAGCAGGAGCGATAGAGTACACGGGCCATGAGGTTCTTCTTGTTCCACAAAAGGAGGGCAGGATAGAGCCTGCGGTATTGAGCGCATATCTTGAGGGCTTCTTTTCGGATGAAAATCATGAGCACATGACCTTCCCGGGCATGGTTTACATCTCCCACCCGACAGAATACGGGACTATCTATACGAAGAAGGAGCTGGAAATGCTCTCCGGGCTGTGCCGCAGATATGACATTCCGCTTTTTATGGACGGTGCCCGCCTGGGATACGGTCTTATGAGCAGGGAGTCGGATCTGACACTTCAGGATATCGCCCGCCTGTGCGATGTTTTTTACATAGGCGGCACCAAGGTTGGCGCTTTATGCGGCGAGGCGGTTGTTTTCACAAGGGGGAACAGGCCGGCTCATTTTCTGACCTCAGTGAAAAGAAGAGGGGCGCTGCTTGCAAAAGGGAGGCTTATCGGAGTACAATTTGATGCTCTTTTTACGGATGACCTTTACTTTGACATCTGCAGGCACGCGATCTCCATGGCGGAGCAGATGAAGGAGATATTCATTACCCATGGCATCCCTTTATTTATCCAGTCGCCCACCAATCAGCAGTTTGTCATTCTCAGGAATGACCGGATGGAGCAGCTTAAGAAAAAGGTTTCATTCAGCTTCTGGGAAAAATTCGATGATGATCATACGGTAGTGAGATTTGCGACAGGCTGGTCAACGACAGAGGAGGATCTGGCGGTACTTAACGAAGCACTGGAGGAAAAAACAGTTCCTTATTGATACAGATTTAAACCGGAAGAAGGAAAGGAGACAGAAATATGCTTTACAACACCTATGAGCGCGGAAAGATCAAAAACCCGAATAAAGAGGATGTAAAACAGGTATTCATGGAAGCCTATGAAAACGGACTGAAGGTAGCGGCTGAGGGCAAATGCGCCGATTACATCCCGGAGCTTGCCAAGGCGGATCCCGCCGCTTTCGGGATCTTTGCCCTGGACTCCCAGGGAAATAACCTCTCCTTTGGAGATGTGGACACCCGCTTCACCATTCAGTCCATATCCAAGGTTATAAATCTTTCGGTCAGCCTGAAATACAGAGGGTTCAATGACACCTTTTCCCATGTGATGATGGAGCCCTCCGGGGATGCGTTCAATTCGATCCTTAAGCTTGATACCAGAAGCAACCTTCCCTTTAATCCCATGATCAATGCGGGCGCCATTCAGACGGTCAGCCTCCTTGCTGAGGAATTCAGCTTTGAGGACATGCTTCGGTTTTCCCGTGAGCTTTGCATGGATCCCGATATCTGTCTGGATGAGGCGGTTTATAAAAGCGAAAGCGAAACAGGAGACCGAAACCGGGCCATTGCTTACCTTCTGAAAAGCAAGGGTGTCCTTCAGGCCGACCCTGACCGTACCCTGGATCTTTACTTCAGGATGTGTTCCCTTTCCGTCACGGCCAGGTCACTGGCGGGGCTTGGTATAATACTGGGCAACGGGGGAGTGAATCCCTTCAATAAAAAGCACTGGATGGCTCCCGGATATGTTCGTACCGTCATGAGCATTATGTTCACCTGTGGAATGTATGATTTTTCCGGTGAATTCGGTGTCAGGGTAGGGATCCCCGCAAAGAGCGGAGTCGGAGGGGGACTGATGTGCGCGGTAAAAGGTCCTTACGGGATCGGGCTCTACGGCCCTGCACTGGATCAGTTTGGCAACAGCGTTGCCGCCGTAAAGGCCATGGAACACATTTCCCACAGACTGAGGCTCCACGTGTTTGAGTATACGAAATAACGGATGGAGGGACAGACCCATGGGATTGTTTGAAGTGCTGCTTTTATCCGTGGGGCTTGCAATGGATGCCTTTGCGGTGTCTGTATGCAAAGGCCTGGCATCCGGTAAAGCCACAATAAAAGAATATCTTTTGTGCGGCATCTGGTTCGGAGCCTTTCAGGCAGCAATGCCTTTAGCAGGCTATCTGGCTGGATCCGGCTTTGAGCGGGCCATAAGCTACGCTGCCCCGTGGGTTGCCTTTATCCTGCTTTCCCTGATCGGCGGCAATATGATCAGGGAGGCGCTCGGGCCCGGTGAAGAAGTATCCCCGGGGTTTGACATAAAAACAATGTTTCTGATGGCCGTTGCCACCAGTATCGATGCGCTGGCCGTCGGCATCACCTTTGTGGCCGTACCGGTAGAGATCGTTGATTCCGGAAGGCTTGTCAACGTGATCCTTGCAGTCATCATCATCGGAGCCGTCACCTGTTTGATATCCATGGCGGGGGTCGCTGCGGGCAGTGCCTTCGGAGATCGTTACAGAAAAGGATCCGGCATCATGGGCGGGGTCATATTATTGATCATTGGATTCCATTCGCTGATAACATATTTGCTATAATTCATATAGCCAGGTTGTTCTCCTTTTGCTATAATAGCATTAAGGGTAACGCTGCAGCAATGATCGTCTATAAAAACAGGGAGGTATTGCATGAAGAGAAGAGGCTCTTTCGTTGCCAAAACAATTCGAGATGGTTTGCTTGAGAAGACCATGAAAAACCTGTATGGTACTAAAAGCAATCCCGGGATGGAAAAAACTGAGACGGAAGACGCAAAACCTCAGTTTCCCTACAATGTGGAGGAGATACTGAATCAAACTTACCTGAATCGTCAGGAGGATCCTCTTGCCGCGGATATTTTTAAGCCTGAGGTCGAGAAGGATAAAGAGATGCCTGTTATAGTAACGATCCACGGCGGCGGGCTGGTTGAGGGAGACAGAAAGATAACCCGTGATTTTAACAGAGCCCTCGCCGGGCACGGATATCTGGTATTTTCGGTAGAGTACAGGTTGGCTCCAAGGGCCAACTGTGCACAGCAGCTGGATGATGTGTGCGCCGGAATGGATCTGATCGGCAGGGAGCTTGTAAGTTATAATGTTGATTTTTCCAGAATATATCTTATAGCAGAGAGTGCCGGTGCATATCTTGCAACTTATGTGACGGCAATGAAGTATTCGGAAAAGCTGCAGAAGGCCATTGGCTATGAGCCTTCCAAAATGATCTTTAAGGCTGTCGGACTGATATCCGGTATGTTCTATACCCGTAAAAAGGATCTCATAGGATATCTTCTGTCGGCAATGTTTTTCGGGAAGATGGAGGAAAGCACCGAGTTCATTAAATATATGAATCCCGAGAACCCGGAGATCATTGATAATCTGCCTCCGGCCTATCTGATCACAAGCCGCGGAGATTTCCTGAACAATTATACACTGATGTTCCATGATGCTTTAAAGAGGCAGGGAAAGAAAACTCACCTTTTATATTATGGAGATAAAAACCTTGGGCATTCGTTTGTAAGCATATATCCTTATCATGAAAAAAGCGAGGATGCCATTCAGAAAATGCTTGCCTGGTTTGAGGAGCAGGCGGTCGGGGAAAAGGTAACGCCTGAAGAAGAAACAGCGCCGGAATCTGAAAAGCCCGAAGAGACGGCAGCAGCAGAGCCCGAAAAGCCCGAAGAAGCGGCAGCGGCAGAGCCCGATAAGGTCGGGGAGACGGCAGCGGAGCCTGAAAAGCCCGAAGAGGAATCGGAAGCCGAAAAAAAACCCAAACGAAACAGGAAAAAGAAAACTGAAGCAGGTAATAACAAATCTCAATCATAAAAAAGGAGGATAACAGGAAATGAGAAAAATCGGAAAGAAAGCCAGGAAGGCAAGGAAAATCGCAAGGGGTTGCACAATCGCAATCAAGCCTATCGCAAAGGTACGTCGCAAGAACCGCAGACGTAAAGCTCTGAAGCCCCTGCTTAAGGGCGTGAAGGCAATGGCTCGCAGATAATTTTCAGAATCTAAGGGGGAACGTATAATGCGTTCCCCCAATTTCCCTTGAAGAAAGGATATGAATATGAGCCTGAGAACGGAACTGCCCGAAAAGCTTAAGCGGCGTCTGAAAAGCGGGACTATCACAAAACAGAAGCTCTGGAAGTTTATAAAGGAGCTTAACACGTTCAGCGAGGAAAGGCTGGATTCGATCGCCCTTATATCTGACGGTGTAAGGATCTCCTATCGTGAGATGTTTGATGCCTGGGATCGGTATGCCGGGGTGTTTTCGGCTCTCGGAATAACGGAGACAGATCATTCCCGTGCCGGCTTTTTCTCGGACAGAGACAGTGAATCCGTTTTTTCTTTTTACGGGCTGAATATGACGGGAGCCTCTGTTTCGATGCTGCATGAGCTTGACATTATGGATCGCAAGAGATGGGATCAGATGATCATTAAAGAGGGTATCACGGATCTTGTTCTTACAGACCGTAAGCTGACACGCAGCAGACTTCAGTATATATGGGAAAGCAGGGACAGACTGGGTATCAGAAACGTGATCGTTCTTCACGATCCGCTGAATGAGAACAGCAGTTTTAACAGGCTGAAAAAAATAGAGGGCGTGCTCTTCATGGACGAGCTGCTCGACAAGTACCCGGATCATGATATAGATTTCGGGACGGAGAAGCCGGCAGAGGACGCCGTTATTTTCCATACGTCCGGAACCACTATGGGCATACATAAGCCGGTGCCGATATCCGACAGAGGTTTCAATGAATCGGCAGCAAGGCTCCTCAGGGATAAACGGTTTGACGAGCTTGAGAATGTAGTGTCCATTCTTTGTCTGGAGCTGTGTTCTGCGTACGGAGCCTGTGATATGCTGCATCTGCCTCTCGGCTACGGAGGAAGCGTGGTGCTGATGCCTGAAGGTGCAGGGGAGAGAAAGATGCTCCGGGCTGTCAGGGATTACAGGGTTACGATTCTGTTTGCGGTAAAGGATCTGTTTGAACTGATGGAGGAGGTATCGCCGCGACCTGATCTTTCAAGTCTTGAGCTGGTATTTCTGGGCGGGTCCTACGTTTCACCGGATGCAAAGCGCAGATACTGCGATTTCCTCAAAGAATGCGGCAGTAAAGGCAGTATTCTGGTCGGATACGGTATGACGGAAACGGCCGGTGCGGTCACTCTTGCAGATGCCGATTGTTTCACGGATTCTATCGGCAGGCCTCTGTCAGGTGTCAGCGTAAAGATCTTTGACGAGGATGAGGAAAAGTATTACGAGCTTTCGGACGGAGAACGCATCGGCGTGTTATGCGTATCCTCGCCTTCCGTCAGCAGCGGGAAACTGAATGGACAAAGCTTCTTTGAGCTTACGGATATCGACGGCGAAAGCTACTTAAATACCTATGATCTCGTTGAGGTTTCAGAGGATGAAAGCCTCAGGATCATCGGGCGTATGAACAAGTTCTTTGTCAACAATGAAGGGATCAGATTTGATGCCGGCCTCATTGAGACTGTGGTGTCATCGGAACCGGATGTGGCCGCCTGCGGCCTGGTTCCGGAATATAATAAGCAGCTCCATGATACGATACCGGTGCTTTATATCCAGTTTGCGCAGGCCTCCGGCGAAGATCGCGGTACAGGAAGCAAAAGGGCTCTGGTGGAGGATATGCTTTTCCGGATATTCGTTAAGGAGAACAGGATAAAGGATACCAATCTGCCTTCAATGGCAGTGATCTGCAAAGAGCTTCCCCTGAACGGGACGGGCAAGGTGGATGTCCATAGCATAGCCCGGGGATATGTGAAAGGTAAAAGATATACTATAAAGCCTGTTCGTAAAAATGGCCGGCTTGTGAATGTGCGCGTCGTTTCATGGAAACATGCCGGTATGTTTGTGAATGGCGGAGTACCTGAAGAGTTGGAATATGATTTAGAGTTGGTTGAAGAATTATTTGAAGGGAGCGAGACGGATATGAGTAAAGAAAGTAAAAAAGCGTTTGGACCTTTTTATTTTGCAAGGCTGATCAGAGGATTTATGGAAGAGCTGGAAGAGGAAGAAAAGAAGCGCAGGAAAAAAAGAAGGAAGCGTATGCGTAACAGGTTCGAAGATATGAATGACTTTTACAGCGGCTTCGGTGATCGTTATGATGATGAGGACGAGGATGACGATGTGGATGAAGCAGAGGATGTAGAAGACGAAGAAGACGACGATGACGATGATGACGATGAGGATGATGACGATGACGATGATGATGACGACGGAAAGTCATCGAGAGGCTGTGCCCGGGAACCCGGCAAAAAAGACGTTAGAAGGCTTTTGAGAAGGGCAGGAAGATATTTCAGCGCATCGGATTATGATAAAGATTACGAGGAGTGATCCCGCGGAGGTGGTTTATGAGATCAGGAAACAGAAAATGTATCTTAAGGTTTGTTTTCCCCGGCAAAAAAAGGAGAAGGAAAAAGGCTGACAGGCCGGTTCCGAAGCCTGTAAAGAATCTCAGATTATTTGAGAACAGAGGATGCTGCAGTGTTTCACCGAAGAGGGATAAATAAGGTATGGAATGGTTTGACAATTACCCGGAGGAACTTAAGGAAAGGATCACAAACGGAGAGATCATAGATCAGAAATACTGGAGTTTTATTAAGGAGCTTAATTCGTACAGCGATGAGCGCCTTGATTCCACTGCGTTTATTGTCGGAGAAAAGAAGATCTCCTACAGGAAGATGTTTGAAAAATGGGAGAGATTTGCCGAGATCTTCTCCGCTCTTGATATCACTGAAGCTAAAAATGCACGGATCGGACTGATGACTACCCTGAGCTTTGACTGTATCAGCATTATCTATTCAGCCAATATGACAGGCGCTGACGTGTCCATGATCCATCCCGTGGATGTGATCGATGAAGAGCATTTTGAGGCTCTGGTGGAAAAAGAAGGCATCACGGATGTGATATTTGCAAGTGATGTGACAAAGCCCGAGGTTTTGCGGCGCGTCATAGCTTCTAAAAAGAAGCTGTCCTTAAATAATGTTATTGTGTATCACTGCGGGGTGGCCAGGGGAAATCGTAAACAGAGACATGAGGACCACAGGCTGAACGCGCTGAAGAGAGTTGAGGGTGCACTGTTCCTTGATGATCTCAGGAAGGAATACAAAGGTACCCCGATACAGTTTGCGTCAGAGGGATCGAAGGAAGGAGCTATCGTTTTTCGTACCTCGGGAACCACAAGCGGTTTTCATAAGCCGGTGCCTCTTTCCGACAGCGCCTTTAATGAATCTGCCGCAAGGCTTCTAAGGGATGAACGGTTCAGAAACCTTTCCGCACTGGTAACCATGATGGCAATGGAACCCATGGTTTCCTATGCGGGATGTGATATGATGCATGCGCCCTTAAGCTATGGCGGAACGATCGTTTTGGCGGAAGGAGGCTTCAGTCCTTCCATGCTGAAGCTGATAGAAGAAAACAAGGTAACCGTTGTCTTTGCGGGTTCCAGGATGTTTGAACCGCTGTTAAAGTTTCCTATAAGACCGGATCTTTCAAACGTTGAAGTTGTATTCCTGGGAGGCTCCTATATTTCAAAGAGCGTCAAAAAAAGATATATGAAATATCTCAGGGATTGCGGAAGCAAGGCAGAGATCTATGTCGGATACGGCCTTACGGAGATAGGCGGAGCTGCTCTGCTTACCGGTAAGAATACGGAGGATGACTGTCTCGGAAAGCCGCTGTCGGGCGTAAAGGTTAAGATCCTCGATGAGGAAAACAATACGTTTTACGATCCGGAGGATGGCGCGAGGATGGGTGTTCTGTGCCTCTCTTCAAAGTCTCTGAGCTCCGGACAGCTGAATGATATGAAGCTTTTTGACCTCATTGACATCGACGGCGAAAAGTATCTGAATACCTATGATCTGGTGGATATCAATGAAAACGGAGATATGAGAGTCATCGGCAGGATGAATAAATTCTTCGTCAACAACGATGGTGTCCGTTTTGATGCGGGTCTTGTGGAAACGGCAATTTCCGGAGAACCGGGGATAGAGGACTGTGGCCTTGTGCCGGAATACACCAAGCTCATACATGATACGATCCCGGTACTTTATGTAAAAACGCTTGAGAAAGGCCGGAAGGGCAGAACGATCGTAAAAAATGCCCTCTACAATGTTTTTGTAAAGAATGGAAGGATCGTAGACTCAAATCTCCCGACAAGGGCAGTGATCGTAGAGGATCTTCCATATACCCCGACCGGGAAGGTAGATGTTCACCGGATACTGAAGGAGAAATATACCGGAGACGCGTTCCGTATCGATCCTGTAAAAAGACATGGAAAACTGGTTGATGTGATACTCAGGGAATATGACAGGGAAAAGGCACCTCTTCCCGGAGGTGTACCGGATGAGCTTACGGAGGATCTGAAGCTTTTAATGGAAGTAAAGGATCTGTCCAAAGGAAGGCTGGGACCTGCGATACGCAGCAGGGGCTTTGAAAAGAAGGCTGTCTCCGGCATGAAAACGATGCAGAAGGGGCTCATGCCCGACATGATCTTTGAACTTATAATGGATGAGGACGTTAAGCCTGAGGCGCTGGGACGTATGCTGGCCCGCATGCTTATCGATCGGGAAAAGCAGGAAATAAAGAGAAGGGCAAAGCGCCGTAAAAAGAGAAGAGATGATCTGAGAGGGTGCTTGTGACAGGAACGGAGGGTCAGGGTATCAAGCTTTCACGGTACGAAAAACTTGGCTACGGTATGGGTGGCATTATATTGGGTATAACGATGAGTTTGAGTAATTATCTTACAGTATACCTGACAAATGCCGCCCTTCTTGATATTGCGGTAGTTTCAACGATATTGGCGGTATCAAGGATCTTCGACGGAATATCGGATATCCTGGTCGGGAATCTTATTGACAATACCCGCACGATCCATGGAAAAGCAAGGGTATGGATCAGGAGAGTATCCCTTCCGTTTGCCGTGTCGGCTGTTCTTATGTTTTATGTACCGAAGGCCTGGCCTGACGGGATGAAATATGTCTATGTTTTTTTTGCGTATAATCTTTTTACTTCTGTTTTTGCCACTCTTTTTATCATTTCCCACAATGCCCTGCTGTCACTTATGACATCGGACGGCCGTGAGCTGCGGCAGCTTAGCAGTATGGCTGTTTTTTTACAGAGAGCCGCTTTAATGTGTAGTTCAGCGGTTTTTGTCAAGCTCCTCCTGGTATTTACCGACGTACCCCAAAATCCCATGACACAAAAGGCATTTACCTGCGTTGTAACGGTCATTGGAGTCCTTGCGGCGGTGATCTGTCTTGCGGAGTTTTATCTTACTAGAGAGAGGGCTGAGACGACAGAGCCTGCTTCATCACAGGACGCAGGTACTGAGAAAACGAAAACCCGCTCTGTTTCGGAAAGACCGGCGCAAAATTGCGGAAAAACAGGCTTCAGGACTCGTCTGAAGCAGCTGCTTTCGAATAAATACTGGGTCATAATGCTCATTACATCTGTCGTCGTATATTCGGCAGGTTCGTGCTTCGACGGGGCCATGAGCTACTACACGCTGTATATACTGGAAGATTTTGAGGCTATGACTCTTTTTCATCTTGTAACAGGCGCAGGTGCCATCGCGGCAACTATCGTTCTTATCGCCGCTTCGCCCAGGGCCGGGACGGCAAAACTGTTTATCATTTCCCTGATAATAAGATGTGCGGGAATTGCAGGTATTTATCTGGCAGGCAAGGGTAACAGAGCTCTTTTGATCATATCGCTTGCCATAGTGGGGATCGGCAATGCATCAGCGTCCGTATTCATGCAGGCGCTGATAACGGAAACCCTGGTTTATACCAAAAAGACAGGGGGGGAACTGATCCCGGGGCTTGGAAACGCGGGGATGAACGCAGCCAGGAAATTCGGGCTTGGTCTGTCTATGGCTGTTTTTGGATTTATCATGGCAGCTGCGGGTTTTGATGCCGGCCTTGATGCACAGGGGATCCCTCAGCCGGATTCGGTGATCAGAGCCATAAATACCGGCTTTATCTGGGCTCCGATCGTATTCTATATCATTATTATTATCGTTTTCCTTCTTTTCTTTGACATGGAGAAAAGAAGGAAGGATATAGCCTGAAAGGATACATATCATGAATTTCGTATTAAATAAACTTTATGAAAACGGTAATAAGCGCAGAAACAATCCTCCGGCCAACGGAGCCTTAACGGAATACAAAGAGCCTCAGAAGACGATCCCTCTTCCCGAGGGGATCGGGAGCGAATTCGATGTACCTTATGAAACGGGGGACGGGCTCTCTTTAATGACAGACATTGTTTTTCCCGAAAAAGTTAAGGCGAATGAAAAACTGCCGATCCTTGTCACGATCCACGGCGGAGCCCTGGTGTTTGGGGACCGCAAGCTGAACCAGGCCTTCAGGGTAAAAATGGCAGAGCTCGGATATCTTGTCTATTCCCTGGAATACAGGCTGCTTATGGAAACGGATTTCTTCGGAGAAATGTCCGATATCTGCCATGGGCTGCAGTTTGTAAAGGAGACTGCGGAGAAATATCACGGAGACACTGACAGGATCTATGTTATGGGTGAAAGCGCAGGGGCGCTGCTTGCGCTTTATGCAGCCGCAATGACAGAGTCTGATACGATCCGTGACCGGATCGGGGTGTTTTGTCCGAAGCTTAAGGTACGGGGACTTATTTTCAGCAGCGGCATGCTGTATACAACACATGCGGATTATATCGGGTTGATCTATAAAAAGGATCTGTACGGCGAAAGAAGGAAGGATAAGGAGTTTATTAAGTATATGGATCCGGAGAATCCGGAGGTAATGCAAAGCCTTCCGGACATATGCCTCACCGCCGGCTACGGAGATTTTTTAAGAAATGTGACCCTGCGCTACGCAAAAGCGCTGGAAAAGGCCGGTCATCCGTCACTTTTGTTAGACTACGATGCTAAAGAGAAGCTGCCCCATGCTTTTGTAACGCTGGCTCCTTATCTGGAGGAGAGCAGGGACGCAATAAAACGGATACATGAATGGATTTTAAATTTGAAATAGGAACCTGCGCGCGAAGGAGGATGGTATGCCTGATGAAAAAGATGTTAAGAGCTATGGGTTCTACGGCTGGGAGAATGCGGACATAACGGATGACAGGGGGCTGACACCGAATATCCTATTCATGAAAGAGCAAAAACTTGCCCGAAGAGGGATAGTGTAATATAATGATTCAGCGGTCAATAGTCTTTGTGCATGAAAGGGCTTATGAGCGCCCCGATACGCCGGATCACTTCTGGCGTACGGGATCAGGTAGTTATTGTAATGCTTTTATAAGGAAAGGATAATGCTATGGCGATAAAAATCGGTATTTCAGGATACGGCAATCTTGGCAGAGGCGTGGAAAGCGCGGTAAGGCAGAATGAGGATATGGAGCTTTTTGCGGTATTTACCAGGAGGGATCCGGCTTCGGTGAAGCTTTTTACGGAAAATATCCCGGTATATCCTGTTTCGGATATCCTTAATTATAAGAACGATATAGACGTGCTGGTCATCTGCGGGGGTTCGGCAACGGATCTGCCGAAAATGACTCCCGAATACGCAAAGGACTTTAATGTGATAGATTCCTTTGATACACACGCAAGGATCCCGGAGCATTTTGAAAACGTGGACAGAGCCGCAAGAGAGGGCGGAAAGATCGCCATGATCTCCGTAGGCTGGGATCCGGGGATGTTTTCCTTAAACAGAGCCCTTGCCCAGGCTATCCTTCCTCAGGGGAAGGACTATACCTTCTGGGGAAAGGGCGTGAGCCAGGGTCATTCCGATGCCATAAGAAGGATAGAGGGCGTGGTGGATGCCAGACAGTATACGATCCCTGTTGAGGAGGCCTTAAAGGAGGTCAGGAGCGGAAGCAATCCGGAGCTTACCACCAGACAGAAGCACACAAGGGAGTGCTTTGTTGTGGCAGAGGAGGGAGCCGACAGGGAAAGGATAGAAAAAGAGATCGTAACCATGCCCAACTACTTTGCGGATTACGATACCACCGTTCATTTCATAAGCAAAGAGGAGCTTGAGAGGGATCATAAGGGCATTCCTCACGGAGGCTTTGTGATAAGAAGCGGGGTTACCGGGATAAACGGAGAAAACAAACACGTTATTGAATACAGCTTAAAGCTTGATTCAAATCCCGAGTTTACCTCAAGTGTTCTTATCGCTTATGCGAGAGCAGCTTACAGAATGAACAGGGAAGGGATGTCGGGCTGTAAGACGGTATTCGATGTGGCTCCGGTCTATCTGAGCCCGAAGGATCCGTCATGGCTGAGAGCTCATGCCCTGTAGGAGGCTTCATTTTCAAATGAGCAAAATGATCTGCAAAGCGGATCGTCAGCAACCATTCGCGGCCGGGTCTTGGCCGATTCCGCGAAAATCGCAGGCTTCGGCACAATTTTAAGCTTGTGCCGGCCCGGTTCGTAAACAATAACCGATCGGAGGAACAGAGCAAAAAATGGCACCCGATAACAGACCTAAGAGCAGACAGAAAACCGTAGTAAGCGGCAGCGCAGGAGTAAATAAAAGAGGAAGCGGCCTTGGAACGGGCCCGGTGGGAAAGGGAAGCGGAGGAGGCTTTTCCGGCTCTCCCACGGGAGGACCGGTTCGCTTCGGAGGCAGAAGGATAAGCCTCTTTACCATAATCATCATACTGATATTCATTTTTGGCGGCAGGGGTATAAGCGGACTTTTGGGCGGCTCCGGCTCGTCTCAGTCGTATCAGGAGGAAGCCCAGAACAGTTCGCAGAGCGCAGATAATACCGCAGGAGCCTCTCAGAGCCAGGCCTCTGCTTCGGCAGGAAGCGGCGCCGTGTCTCTTGCAAACCTTGCACAGCTCTTCGGGGCGGGGGCTCTTACCGAGTACTATTCGGGAAATGCCGCGCCCTCTTCGGGGCAGGACACCGGCGGCCTCTTCCAGAGCTATGCCGGAAACGGTTCTTCTGCAGGCCTTGGCAATACCTCCTATTCAGAGGTAAAAACTGAGGTGGCAGCAGGCGCCAGGGATAAGAGGACCCTCATAAAGGGAAACGGCGAAGATATAATGACCATTATGGTATATATGTGCGGAACCGACCTGGAAAGCAAGCACGGCATGGCGACGGCGGATCTTATGGAAATGGCCGCGGCAAAGCTCTCCGACAAGCTCAATATCCTGGTATACACGGGCGGCTGCCTGAAATGGCAGAACAACATCGTAAGCAATAAGGTGAACCAGATCTACAAGGTTGAAAAGGGCGGAGTCAGGTGCCTTGAAAAGGATATGGGCGACAAGGCCATGACCTCACCGGAGACTCTTACCGGCTTTATAGATTACTGCACCGATAAATACCCGGCAGACAGGTA
>DNAD01000329.1:0-1735 GCA_003484785.1 Lachnospiraceae bacterium | reverse complement strand
AAGAACGGTTCCATGACCCTTGCGGGGATAGACAATGCCCTTAAGGCGGCGGGAACGGTATTTGATTTTATCGGCTTTGACGCCTGTCTTATGGCTACTCTGGAGAACGGCCTCATGCTTTCCCAGTATGCCGATTACATGATAGCCTCGGAGGAAACGGAGCCCGGTGTGGGCTGGTATTATACGGGGTGGCTTGATAAGCTTTCTCTTAATACCTCCATGCCAACGACAGAGATCGGTAAGAATATAGTTGATGATTTTGTGGAGGTCTGCAATAAAAAGTGCCGGGGGCAGAAGACCACCCTTTCCGTGACAGACCTGGCAGAGCTTTCCGCTACGGTTCCCGGTGAGCTTACGGGCTTTGCGAAGGCCGCAAACGGGATGATACAGAATGATGAATATAAGACCGTTTCGGATGCAAGATATAATACCAGGGAATTTGCCCAGTCCTCAAAGATAGATCAGATCGATCTGACCGATTTTGCGAAAAAGACAGGGACAGCAGAGGGAAAGAAGCTTGCACAGGCCCTGGTGGACGCCGTCAAGTATAACAGAACCTCCTCAAGCATATCCGATGCTTACGGTATCTCTGCCTACTTCCCTCTTAAGAAGATGTCGAAGGTGGATCAGGCGGCGGATATCTATGATGATATAGGAATGGATTCCGAATATACCAGCTGTATCAAGAGCTTTGCCTCACTTCAGCTGGGAGGGCAGGCGGCGGCCGCTTCCCACGGGGCACCGGGATCTCCTCTTCCTTCCCTTCTGGGGACGCTCATGGGCAGCTCACAGGGCAGCTCAATGATGGCCGATCTTTTCACGGGCATGCTTACGGGAAGCTTTAAAGGTCTGAGCGGAATGAGCTCTTCCAATACGGGCTTCTTAAGCGACAGGGCCTTTGACGATAAAAAGGCCGAGAATTATATCCGCGACAACAGCCTGGATCAGTCCGCGCTACTTTGGAGCAGGGACAGTGACGGAAGCTATAAGCTTATGCTTTCACAGGACCAGTGGTCACTCATTCATGACCTTGAGCTGAACGTCTTTTATGATGACGGCGAGGGTTATGTGGACCTGGGGCTGGATAATGTGTTTGATTATGACGATGAAGGAAATCTTATAGGGGAATACGATAATACCTGGCTTACCATGAACGGAAACGTAATGGCCTATTATCATACCGATACCGTGGAGGAGGAGGATGGCTCGCTTATCGTAAGCGGCTACGTACCGGCCTTCTTAAACGGTGAGAGGGTAGAGCTGCTGCTTATCTTTGACGATGACAACCCGCAGGGAGCGGTGATCGGAGCCCGCCCGGTCTATGAGGAGAGCGATAACGATACCGTGGCGAAGAATGCCATAGCTCTTAAGGATGGGGACAAGCTTGAGTTTGTCTGTGACTATTACAGCTATGAGGGAGAATATCAGGACAGCTATTATCTGGGCGAGCCTCTTATCCTTGATATGAACGAAGGCATAAAGATAGCCAACATGGATATAGGAAAGAGCGTCAGAGCAGTCTATAAGCTTACGGATATCTACGAGCAGAGCTACTGGACGCAGGTGATACCCTGATAACCCCGGAATTTATGAGGTTTTTTTCGTATATTGTTATCAGGGGGTAACAGTTCACCCAGGGGTGACCGCTTCCCGGTGTCATGGAATAATCAGCAGGTGCTGTCCGTGAGCAAGCTCCCGACAGCACCTTCTGATTATTCCATGACCCGTGAATGGT
>DNAD01000225.1 GCA_003484785.1 Lachnospiraceae bacterium | reverse complement strand
TTCCCCTGGACCATGATCGACAAGATCACTCCGCGTCCGGATGAAAACGTAAGAGATATGCTTATAAAGGACGGTATGGAAGATATGGATATCGTGGTAACGGACAAGAGAACCTACATCGCGCCCTTTGTCAATGCGGAAGCTCCCCAGTATCTGGTAGTCGAGGACAGCTTTCCAAACGGGCGTCCTGCCTTCGAGGAAGCGGGGATCTATGTGACGGACAGGGAGACGGTAAACGCTTCGGAGCGGATGAAGGTTACTGTCTGTCTGAATCCGATCCACTCCGCTCTCGGGCCTTACGGCGTGCTGCTTGGGTACCATCGTTTTTCGGACGTGATCGCAGACAGGGAGCTTAACAGGCTTGCCGGGCTCGTGGGTCCGAAAGAAGGAATGCAGGTTGTGATCGATCCGGGGATCCTCTCTCCCGAAGCCTTTATGGAAGAGCTTATGACTAAACGATTCCCGAATCCCTATATCCCCGATACGCCGGAGCGATTGTGTACCGACATTTCCCAGGGACTGTCCGTGCGCTTCGGTGTCACGATAAAGGCCTTTACAGCGCGGGACGGAAACGCCGGAAAGCTCCTCGGGATCCCTCTTGGCATTGCGGGCTGGCTTCGCTACCTTATGGGGGTAACGGACGAGCTTAAAGCCTATGAGCTGGCACCCGATCCGCTGAATCCCCAGCTTCGAAAGGAGCTGCTGTCAGAAGGCGTAAAGATCGGTGATCCCGATTCCCTTAAGGATCAGCTTCGTCCGATCCTGAGCAATACCTCCATCTTCGGGATCGACCTGTATGAAGCCGGCATCGGTGAACGCATAGAAGAGATATTCCGCGAAGAGATCGCGGGAAAAGGCGCTGTCAGACGTACTCTTGAAAAGTATCTTGCAAAGTAAAAAAATGTCCGGACATGGTGAGGGATAAGCGGATAAACCGCTTATCCCTCATTCCTCATTCCTTAGCCAGAAGCCAGGCCAGTACATGGATGGCCTGCTGAAACAGACCCTGTTTGATCAGTGTTTCGATCTCATCCGCGGTATGCTTTACCACCTTAAGGCACTCTGTTTCGTCAAGCCTGAGATCTCCCGTCCTGCGGCAGTTTTTCGCCATGAATAAATGGGCATAATTATCTGCTATCGTGGCATTGGAGGGAATGGTGAGCAGGTGCGTCCACTCATCGGATTCGTATCCCGTCTCTTCCCTGAGCTCACGCTTTGCACAGTCAAGCGCAGGCTCCGCATCCTTCCTGTCTCCATACTCTCTTTCAGAGTTCTGCTCAATGCCGCCTGCGGGAAACTCGGTAGTCACTTCCTTTATGCCCTGCCGGAATTGCCGGACACACAGATAGTTTCCCTCCGTATCCGAAGCTACGATCACCGTATAATCCCTTCTGCTGTAGGAGTAATACGGTGAAAACTCCCTTCCGTCGGGATATCGGAACGCAGACCTTCTGAAATCTATCCACTGATCTTTAATTATATGCTCTGTTTCTATCTCCTCCCATTTAAGGGAGGTATCATCTGTTTCCGGGTTCATCATTTTTATTAGTTCTTATATTTCAGCAGGAGCGCTTCCTTCATAGCCTCAAGCTCCTTCATCGGATCAAATCCGTTTTCCGGTATATACACAAGCCCTACCGCATATCGGGTAATGGCTGCAAGCATCAGGTGAAGCGTTGTACTGAACATCTCATTTTCGGAGCAGTCAAGCCTTATGGTCTTATCCTTCTCTCCCCTGAGATACATGTCATGAAATTTCTCGTGAAGCCTATCTATCATCTCGTGATAGGGCTTCATCGTTTCCTCATCCATGCTCTCCGACTGTACGTATACATTGAAGAACTGGTTAAACCTGAGCAGATCAATGTGGTTCTTGTACAGCTCCAGAAATGAGTCGAGATAAAACTCAAATATCTCTGCTGCCGTCATGCCCTCAAAGTCAGCCTCCGGTCTGCGGCTCTGATTCTCCTGCTGAAACTGTTCCCACTTCCATGCGGCCACGCTGACTACAAGAGCCGGTTTTGAGTTGAAATAACGGTAGACCGTTATGTCCCTGTATCCGCTTTCCCTTGCTATCTCTGACATAGTCACAGATTCAATCGTCTTTTCGGAGAATAGCCTGTAGCTTGTTTCCAGCATTTTGTTCCGGGTAGCTGTTGTCTTTTTTGGGTTTTTCTTTCTTCCTGGTGTTGCCACGTCTTTGATTCCTTTCTTTAAAAAGTGCATAGTAACTGCGATTAATATTTATGTTTGTAATAGTAACTTTTATTTTCGCAATTGTCAATAACCTGTAACAAAAGAGTCCCGCGAGTGTTTCTGTTTTCCCTTCACATGGACACTGTTTCAGAAGTCCTGAAGGTATATGACCGAGGCTGAATTACACAGAACAAGCCGAGAATTATCTCCCGGCTTGTTGATACGGCCCAATCAAACCACCCGTGAATAATAACGTCCCGGCTTTTCCCAAATCACTGTCATAGATAAGGAACTGTTGCAAAAAGACA
>DNAD01000046.1 GCA_003484785.1 Lachnospiraceae bacterium | reverse complement strand
AAAGTGATAAGGTTGAAGCGCTCAAAAAGGAAAAGGCGGAAAAAGAGGCAGAGCTTTTTAAGCTCAGGCAGGAGTATGATGCGCTTATCAGTGATAAAAAGGTCAAAGAATACAAAGTAGTGAGTTCTGGTGCGAAAGGTTACGATGCAGAGCTTGATAAGCGTGCCAAAAGGCGGGAGAAGCTTGAAAGAGAAATTGATTACTTAAGTGAAGATGTAAAGATCGCTGATGTTAATATGCGGTATGAGTATAATCTTACAGATCGTCAGAGGATCGAGCGGGTAATATACGGACTGGAAGCAGAACGGTTATTTGTTCCGCAGCGCTGGATAAAAATGTCTCTGGACTGCCCGGAAAAGAACGACGATCCGAATTATGTATGGGCTACCATGAGCGGTAACGAATCAATCGCTTTGTATACAAAAAATACCGGCAGGACAGAGATCGCGAAGGCTATTACGGATTATAAAACCGCACAGTTGAACGTTATCCACTTTGATGGACTTGAACAAAGGTACGCCAAACCGGGCTTTGACTCTTTTGACCGGATACTGGGATATTTTGCGGGACCAAACGCATACGGCTATTCCAATCAGGAGATGATGGAGCAGTTTGAAATCTTTGCCGATACCTGCCTGAAGATGGATGAGATCAAAAAGGATCCCGGGGTAGAGAAGTATTATGAGTCTGCATACAAGGCTATGGTAAAACAATATCATCTGCAGATGTACGGGCTTGTTCAGAGGATAAAAAACGGTCTTGGGGATGTGCCTTTTGCCTTGACCACGGTAGACTTTACGCACCAGATGACCAACATGCTGCGTGCCGAACTTATGGCCATGTCGGTCATCACAAACCCCTTTAATGATGAGAATATGCCCTATTTGAAGCAGCTGTTCCGCGATGATCCAGAAGGGAAATACCCTATAGATATGGATGAATATGATCAGATCGGGGATGCTTATTCTTCGATAACGTTCGGCTGTCAGGGATATTTGCAGCTGTTTTATCAGGACACGGGAGAGCCAGGGGCCTATACGCGAAAGGAGCTGCAAAAGATTAGAGACTACTGCAGGGATTACCGAGAAAAGCATCCGGAAGAGAAAATCTCAAATAAAAGTCTTTGTGAAAAGTATGCCGCGGAGCATCCGGATGAGTTCAATTTAAGGGAAAAGCTATACAGGAAATGCGATAATGATGAAGCTGAGGAGCTGCGGCAGAATACTGCAATAGATCTTAAACAGTCAATGTACACCCAAAGGTTTATAAGGTTCAGCAAGCTTTTGAAAAGCGGAAAGATAAGACGTTCCGATAAGAAGAAGCTGTTAGAGTATGAGAGCTGGCTTAAAAAGGAACATCCTGAGCTTGGCATGAATTGGTTTAAGACCAATGGGGAGGATGATCCGTTCCTTATCCGAAGGCTCCTGAATGACTGGGAGATAACCCCCGATGAGATCAGGATGTTAAAGGAGGCAGGCGTGGATCCTGAGGCCTTTGTATTTCCTGATTATTACGAAGCGTATCAAGCCGAGGAGAATAAGAAGAAACAGAAGAATAAAGCCGGAAAGAAATAACGGAAGTGCACGGTGCAGATAAGGAGGCAACATATGGACTATAATATCATCACAGGAGAGCTTACGGAGAGCTACCGTGAAGTATTGCCTGAAAACATGGTGGATGAGAACAGCATCCTTGCGGTGGCGACGGATGAGAAGGCTCTGTCGGGTATCCTTGCGATCAAACCCTCCTCGGAGGTCTTCTGGGAGCTTACCTTTGCCTGGGTAAACCCTGATGCAAGGAGGGCAGGCGTTGGAGCTGCATTGCTTGAGATGATCGTAAGCTCTGCTTCGGCTCTGGGCGTCAGTGAGATCACTGCCTGCGTTACCGATACCGATGAGGAGACTGTTCTGCCCTTTCTCCTTGCCATGCATTTCGAGGAGGAGTATCGTACCGGGATCTATCAGCTGTTGCTGAAAAATGTGATGCCGGGGCTTGATGCTTTCCGCGCAAGGAAGGATCGGCATGTGATCCCCTTAAGCGCTGTTACGGGGGGTCAGTGGAATGCGCTTAAAAATCTTCTGGCCAAAAAAAGAGCAGAAAAGGGCGTTCGGGACGGGGACGATCTTTATATCGTACCGGACAGGATCGAAGACTATGAGCCTGAATACAGCTTTCTCCAGGTATCGGAGGATAAGGAGCCGGGCGGCTGCATACTTATAAAAGGCCTCAGGGACAGTCTGTTAATAGATTATCTTGCTGTCCTTGATGACTATTCCGGTATCCGCACCGCACAGCTTCTGACCTCTGCGGCGGATGCCATTATGGAAACGGAAGGAACGGACACTGCCATATGCTTCCACGCTTTTAACCCGGCGGTATACCGTATGGCCAAAAAACTCCTTCGCGGCGAGCCCGAAAAAACAGGGGATGCCGTATATATGACCAGAGAGTTGTAAAAAATATTTGCCATATGTCTGAAGATGTCGTATAAATGAGTAAGAAGAAGCGAAAGGAGGAAAACAAAAAAGGGTTTTAAAGCTTACCGTTATTACCGGATCGGTAAGAAAATGATTTGAGAAGTATTATTTTTATAAACTAAAGATAAAGGAGAAAAAATCATGGCAGAAAAGAAAAACATTGAAGAGCTTAAGGCAGAATTGGGTGAGAAGCTGAAGACGGCTAAGAAGAGAGAGAAGTCAAAGAAGAAGCTTTCCGAGGAGGAGCTTTCGAATGTATCCGGCGGATATTGGGAGAGTGCAGGTTATACCAGCGGAGACTGGATCGAGTGTCCTGCATGCGGTGAGTCCAGAAGGAGTATGATCGACACCTGGATCCAGAGTGATGAGCTTCAGAGAGACGGATTCTTCTGCAATAACTGCGGAACAACCTGGGCAGAGGATCACTACGCTATATACTGGTAAAGCGGTAATTTCCAACAATAACTGTATCATTGATCATGAAAACGGTGGCTGGCCTGAATGGCCAACCGCCGTTTTGTTGAAGAATTTGTGAAATGGCTTATTTAAATGCATGTCTGCAGCTGTTTGCCGCAGTTGTAATGATAATAATTTTCTGGGGTAATATGAAGAGCGGCCTGGGCAGGGACCAAAGCAGGGCCATCAGGCTCTATTGCAATATGTTTGTAAGCGATATCCTTATGCTGACCGCGGGCGGCCTGGACAACGTTATACTGTACCTTGACGGGAAAGCGCCGGCGGCAGGGAGGATAGAACCGGTTCTGTCAGGGATCAGCGATATTGCTTACTTCATGGTACTTGCTTATTTTATCCTGTATATAGACGTCTATGGGAATGGAGAGAAGAGCATAAGCCCCATAGCATGGACCGGTGCCGTGATCAGCTTCTTAAACGGGATATTCTGGATGGTTATGGAATTTAATGACGTTATTTATATTCAGGATGCCGACAACCTGATGCCGGGGCCGCTTTACATTGCAGCCCAGATCGGAGGGTACATAACTGCTTTTCTTTCCATCCTGATCGTTGTCCGCCGCTGGAAGGAATACAAGAACCCTGAGAGGCTGGGCTTTTCACTGTTCATCTTACTTCCCGTTATAGGATCTCTTTTCAAAGGGGTGTTTGAAAATATCATACTTATGCCTTTACTGGTCACGCTTTCGATCATTATAATACAGTGTTATATCCAGATCGCCA
>DNAD01000331.1:4663-6367 GCA_003484785.1 Lachnospiraceae bacterium | reverse complement strand
AGGCTGTGAATAGTAACGGTTTTTTCCACCTCAGCTCTGGCCCGAAGCCGGATCGCTTTCCCTGTTTGAACCCGCAAACTTCCTTATGAGAAGGATCACGATAACGGTAAGGATGATGCCGAAGGGAAAAGAGATCCACGGATTTCTGGAAAAGCCGGCCACGATATAGGTCACAGCGGATACAAAGGCAACGGTAATGGCATAGGGCAGCTGGGTGGATACGTGGCTTACATGATCACACTGGGCTCCGGCGCTTGCCATGATGGTCGTATCGGATATCGGAGAGCAGTGGTCACCGCAGACAGCTCCTGCCATACAGGCTGATATGGAGATTATCATAAGCTTAGGATCGCTGCTCTGGAAAACATTTACCACTATAGGGATAAGAATGCCGAAGGTTCCCCAGGAGGTTCCCGTAGCAAAGGCAAGAAAGCACCCTACAAGGAAGATTATGGCCGGAAGGAAATTAACGAGCTCCCCCGCGCTCTTTTCCATGATCCCTGCCACAAACTCCGGAGCTCCGAGGCTCATTGTCATTTCCTTAAGGGTCCAGGCAAAGGTAAGGATAAGGATGGCCGGAACCATGCCGATAAAGCCTGCGGGAAGAGCGGACATGCACTCTTTGAAGGTAAGGGTCTTCCTTACAAGATAGATTATTATCGTAATTATTATGCCGAAGATGCTGCCCATTGAAAGGCCCACGGAAGCATCCGAATTGGAGAAGGCTTCCACGAAGGACGCACCTTCAAAGAACCCTCCCGTATAAAGCATGCAGACAACACAGCAGACTATGAGAGCGATGATGGGCACCACCAGATCCGCAACGGTCCCATGGGAATCGGTTTTTTCTTCCTCTCTGAGGTTCTTTACCTTAACCGTGAACAGATCGTCCTTTAATATGGCGTTTTCCTCATATTTCTTCATTGGACCGTAATCCACCCCGAAAAGGATAATGACTATCATCATCACGATAGTAAGGAGGGCATAATAGTTATAGGGGATAGCCCTTATGAATACATTAAAGCCGTCCTCCCCCTCTACAAAACCCGAAACTGCCGCCGCCCACGAAGAAATTGGGGCTATTATGCATACCGGCGCCGCGGTGGCGTCAATAAGATAGGCAAGCTTGGCTCTGGATATCTTATGCGTATCCGTCACGGGGCGCATCACAGAGCCCACGGTCAGACAGTTAAAGTAATCATCGATAAAGATGATAATTCCCAGCGCCATCGTTGCAAGCTGGGCTCCTGCCCTGGTCTTAATATGGGACAGCATGTACTTGCCGAAAGCCTGTGATCCTCCCGCACTGTTCATAAGAGCCACAAGAGCTCCGAGAACAACAAGGAAGATCAGTATACCCACGTTATAGCTGTCGGAAAGACAGGCTATAAATCCGTCATTTAAAACATGCTCAAAGGTTCCCACAAAGGAAAATCCCGAATAAAACATTCCGCCAAAAAGTATTCCCACAAACAGGGAGCTGTATACCTCTTTTGTTATCAGGGCGAGAACTATCGCAATGACAGGCGGAACCAGAGACCAGAAGGTCGCATACATAGCTGTAACATCCATTTTCATCCCTCCTCATAGCACAAACGAATTGTTTCTCTGCCGCTTTAAAGCGGCAGATGATTAAACCACCAAAATAAATTATAGCATAAACTCATGACATGGGAAACGTATTAAACGTAATTGTTCGGTCTG
>DNAD01000331.1:1281-4608 GCA_003484785.1 Lachnospiraceae bacterium | reverse complement strand
CAGACCGAACCGGCGCAAACTAAAGTTTGTGCCGAAGCGCACGATTTGCAAGCAAATCGGCGCAGACAAAAACCGGGGAGCTTAGCGCTCCCCGGCATCGTTCTACTTTCTTCTTCCGTATTCATCCACAAAATATTTCCCGTTCTCTACCCTTGTATTTCTTGAAAGAGTAAGCTTCATCGCGGGATCTGCCGGTGACGGATCAAAGTAATAATAAGTCTTTGTATTATCCTTTTTAACCTCAAGCCAGCCCGATACAAAGGTGCCGTCCTGTTTTACGTACCTGAAGGTCCTTGCGGTATTGCTGGTATTCGGTATGGACTGCCATACCTTATTGGGGCCGCTGCAGTCAGGCATCGTGTTTCCGAGCCATGCCGATACCGCCAGCTCGCCCTGTACGACCTTCCCGTTATTCTCCATCTCGTCAGCAAGAGTATAGAAATAATATTTCCTGCTGCTTATGGTGGTCTTTCCTGTGGCCATTTCTCCGCTGTTCTGGAAGAAATAGAACTTTCTTGTCTTACCCTTGGATACCAGACTCGAGGTAACCCAGCCGGTCTTTGGCTTGCCGTTTTCGAGATACATTATCCTGGGCTCGGACTGTGAATCGAAGGAAAACTCGAACAGGCCGGTGGGATACCACTTGTTCTTACCCGTGGTATGCCATGCATCCTTTAGCTTCCCATCCTTATAAAAGCTTGCAGCCACATCGTAATCCTTATCGTAATTACTGTAGTTTAAGCTGGTGATGGTAGCGTATTCCTTCCTTGAGCTCTCGGATTTGATCCCGTCCTCTCCGAAGTTATACCAGATATTGCCCACGCACTGGGTACCGGTAAGCTTTTCTCCTGTTTTGGGGCGGAAATAATATTTGTTCTTATCCGCATCCTTGACCCAGCCGGTCTTCCTTCCGTTCATGGTGAAGCAGTACATGATCTCATCGGGATCCGTGGTCTCGGTCTTCTTATCCGCCGCAACAAATATCGTTCCCGAAGGGCGCTCTCCGTTTACGTCATAGTAGAAGTACTTCCCGTCTATGCAGGCGATCCCGTAGATCACCTCCCAGGTACCGTCATTATCATAATACATTCTTCCGTTATAGCTTATGACGTCTCTCTTTGCCCTGAGCTTTCCGTTTGAATCGTAATCATAATACTTCTTTTTACTGGTCGCTATGCCTCCGGTAGCAAGCAGGCCTGTGGGGCCGAATCTGAATTCCTCGCCTCCCACGTACCTGGTGTCGTTGACGACTTTATTGCCCGTAGCCTCATCGAAATAATAGTATTCGCTGCGGTTGATAGTTTTAACCTCATAGAAGCCTGAAGCCCTCACTCCCGTTGCGGGATCATAATACTGCCTGTCCTCAAACCATCCCGTTACCGCGGCTCCGTTCAGAGTCTCATTTCTCGGATTGGTGTTTCTCCCGCTTAAGAGATAGTGCTTACCGTCCCCGGAGGTCACTTCTCCGTACTGCTTGGCACCGGTATTCTTAAGAGTCTCACCGTTTTCAGTATTGACCGTATCCTTAAGATAGTATATCTTTCCTCCTATCTTCCGGGCTCCGGTCAGCTTATTGCCGTTATTGTCAAAGTAATACCACTGTCCTTCTATCTGGCACCAGCCTGTTACGGCTTCGCCCGATACAGCCCTGAAGTAACGACCATAGGCAGGTTCATCCCATCCGGTCTTCATGGCGCCGTACCCCTCCTCGGGGGTAAGGGAATTGTCATTATTGAAGCAGTACCACTTTCCCTGGAGCTTTTTATAACCGGTCAGAAGGGTTCCGTCGCTTTTAAGATAATATCTGTATTCCCCGTCATCGACCCATCCGGTCCTTCTTCTTCCGGTTTTCCTGTCAAAGAACTGGTAATACTTCTTTTTGTTATCCTTGTTTCCGTAGATCGTAGCCCTCGCCCAGCCGGTAACGGTCTCGCCCTTACCGTTGGTATAATAATAGTAGCCGTCCTTCTTTATCCAGGTATTCTTTTCTCCTACAACAAAGGTACATACGGCTCTGGCCTTCCTGTTCGCCTTCGAGATCGCGGTAACTGTAGCCATACCGCTCTTTGTCCCGGAGGTTACCTTTCCGTTTGAGCTGACCTTTACTATCGATTCATCGCTGCTCTTCCATATGATGGTTTTGTCGCCTGCATAGGACGGGCTTATTTCCACCTCGAGCTTAATAGCCTCTTTGGTCCCGAGATTGCAGATATTTTCGCTCAGAGTGATCTTTTCGACCTTGACGGGCTTTGAATAAATCTTGTAGCCCTGCCACTTCTTCTGATTCCTTGCGCTCTCCCAGAGCTCCTCGTTATTGATGCTGATCTTGACGCCCTTTGAGAAGGAAGCATTGGAGGACTTGTTGGTATATCCCGTGACAATCGGCTCCGTTCCGCCTTCAAACATGATCATATTCAGCTTTTTGTCCTTAAAGAAGGCGCCTTCTCCGATCTTTGTAACCCCCGCCGGGATTATAAGCTTTCCGGAGAGAGCAGTACATCCGTAAAAGGCATAGTTTCCTATGCTGGTAAGGGCGGCCGGAAGCGTCACCGATGATATGGATCTGCAGCCGTAAAACGCGTAATCTCCTATGCTTGTGATGCCCGGGGCTATGATCAGCTTTTTGATCTGTCCCGAATACTCGGCCCAGGGAGCCACGGTATCGGAGGAAGCCATGGCAGGATTCGAGTAGTTTGTCATGCTGCCCTCCCCCTCTATCACAAGGGTCAGGCTTCCCTTTTTGCCCTCCAGCTTATAGGTGGCCGCGCTTCCGCACTCACCGGAAACATTGAGATTATCAGTCTTCTGCTTCAGCTTTAATTCGTTGGACCAGTCGCTGCTTCCAATGGCCTGAAGGTCATCGGATATGGCCCTGACCTTTACCTTCTTAAGACCGGTCCTGATCATTTCATCAACCAGATCATAATAGCAGTTAACCGTTCTGATCTCAACGGACCTTTTGCTGTCAAAAAGCTTTATCTCATAAGTGATGCCGGTATTGGACTCTGTATGTTTGGAAGGCTCCCACTCTATAATGGTATTGCTTCCGTGGCTCTTCTTTATCTTAGGCGCCGTGATCCTGTTGGTGGGGCTGGGCTGTTTGAATTTCATGGACACAGCCAGATACTGGTCGCTTCTGGTATCGACCACCCTTACCTCATATCTTCCGCTCTGCTTGAGATAATTATCGGCAGGGAAATAGTATCTTCCGTCGATCAGCATGCCCTGCAGATTACCGAGGGTCTCGGTGCCGATCTTCTTCCCGTCCCTGTAGAATACGAGCTTGTAGGTTCCGAAATAATCATTGACCCTGAAGCTCACCTCACC
>DNAD01000331.1:0-1230 GCA_003484785.1 Lachnospiraceae bacterium | reverse complement strand
GTATCGGAAGCCCACTCAAGATTGCTTATCCTCGCCGCGGTGGTATAGGGATCGCTTAAGGCAGGCTCGCTCTTTTCAAGAAAGGTTCCGTTCTCCGGGCAGGCCACCACTTCAAAGCAGTAATCGTGCTTCTTTATCTCCTTATCATCGAGATCCTTGAGCTTGCTCAGAAAATCGACCTTTCTCTCCTCGGAAGCCAGTATCTGAACCTTCTTGATCTCGGTAAAGGTTCTTTTCTTTTTATCTCTCTCTTCTACCTTTGACTTTAACAGTCTTACATTATAATAATATGCGTTATCGACAGCGTCCCATGTGGCAACCGTGCCTACCCACTCAAGCCCTCCGGGAGCAGGAAGAATTCCGCTTACGACGCCGGACTTTATCTCCTCACTGTCCGCATACCTTCCCTTTCCTATGGCTGTCACCGAAAAGCAGTATTGCGAGAGCTCCTCGGGCGTCATCTCAAGCGCTTCCTCAAGGATCAGTACTCTGGTCTCGGAAGCTCCCGTTTCCACAGTATCTATGAGCCTGTCATTCTTATAGAGCTTTACTCTGTAGCCCGAGGCGTTTTCCACCGCCTCCCAGAGCGCGTAACCGGTAGCGGACTTCTTTCCCGATTCCCACTTAAGGCCTGTGGGATTATCAAGCTTATTTGCCTCATATACATATTCAAGCCTGTCGCTTTCCCTGCTCTCTATGGTATTTCCGTCCTGCGTATAGCTAAGCTTGAAGGTATAGAACGCGGAAACCCCGTTTTCTCTCAAAGGCTTTGAAAGCTCAAAGGAAAAGAGATAGTACGAAACCCCGTTAAAGCTGTGAGTTTCAAAGGTCTTTTCTCCCATGAGATCCCCTATGGTATCGTTAAAGCCGGCGACCTTTATTCCCTCCGGGTTATTATCGGAATATTCAGTCAATACAACCTTAAACTGCTTATACAGGTCATCCTTCGAACTGTCCGCAGGAAGGGTAAACTCTGCCTTTATGCCGCCGTCACTGCTGTTCCAGTCAACATTGCCGGTCTCGATCTCAGTAAGCTCATCGTTGAACTCCTTTGCCTTCTCCTCATCCTCTTCGGTGATCTTTATGGTGCCGTCGCTTTCAGCCTCCCCTGCTGCCGGGTTATTCTGCGAAGGATCACCGGACAAAGACTCCCCGTTCTCTCCGGGAACTGTATTCTCCTGCGTTTCTGAAGGAAGTCCGGGTGTATTCCCCCCTGTCTCCGACTGAGGC
>DNAD01000063.1:8689-9941 GCA_003484785.1 Lachnospiraceae bacterium | reverse complement strand
CGGCATAGCATACCCTGGCCGCCTTCGTGGCTATAAGGCTCTGATGGTTTATTATATTAAGAAGGGCGGTCTCCACAAGCTGAGCCTCCATGATAGGCGCGACCACCTTAACAATGGGCTCTCTTGGAAAGATCACTCTTCCTTCTTCTATGGCATAGATATCTCCCGAGAACCTGAAATTCTTAAGATATTCAAGAAAATCCTCATAGAAGATACCCGTGGATCTTAAATATTGAATATCCTCTTCTTCAAAATGCAGCTCTTTAATGTACTTTATCACCTGCTCGAGCCCCGCGCAGATGGCATATCCGCCCTGACAGGGATTATTTCTGTAGAAGGCGTCAAAGATCACTATCCTGTTCCTGTCTTTATTCCTGTAGTAACCCTGCATCATGGTAAGCTCGTACAGGTCTGTCATTAAGGTAAGGTTCTGTCTGTCCATCTCAATTCTCCCCGTTATACCGGTAATATAATTATGGGAAACGAATTAAACCCGTTGACCAGAACTGCCGTATAATACTCCGGCAGGCAGCGCGATCACTCGTTACATATTCCGCAGATCGGCAGCTTTATGCGTTAACGGGCATATATAACCATATCACATTATAAAGTGACGTTACAGAGGTCCGCGGATGCAAAGGGACTCCCCACATCACAGCGCCCGTGATGGTGTACTTCCCTGACAAAGTCCTCCCTTTCGGTCTCCACCCTGTGGACTCCTATGCGGCTGACACCCTCCTCCGTCTTCTTATCAAGCATGTTAATGATCTCTTCTATTTCTTTATCTGTAGGCATAGATACGGTATCTCCTTTTGAATCCTTGTACCATTATATTTGTGAAAGCCATGAATTACAAGTAAAAGGTGAAAATAGTAATAACAGTTCGACCTTTCTTCTTCCCTATCTGAAGCTTTTCAGAGTCTCAAACAGCTCCAGATCGGCTGCCGTGACCTTTATATTCGTATCAATGACCTTTCCGTCAGGCTGTGTGACTGAGACCGCAACTATAGTCCCCTCTTTTATCCCGGATGCCATGACCGCGTTTAAAAACATGGGAAACTTCGGGTGATCGTTGGTAAATGTATCCCAGGCATTCTTCAGTTTCATGAGATCAGGTATGTTCATATTATTTCTCCGTTTCCGTTAAGAGGGCTGTCCGCTCGTTCAAACGAAAAAAAAGAAGGGTATTTCCCCTTCTTTCCGTTCCTTCGGCATAAAGCCTCAGAGGCGACTGCCGGATTTGAACCGGCGA
>DNAD01000063.1:0-8617 GCA_003484785.1 Lachnospiraceae bacterium | reverse complement strand
CCACGCCTTACCACTTGGCTAAGTCGCCGCATCCGCCGATAGCTTTACAGTCGGTATGGATTTATCAATTGCACCTGCTGCATGCCTCAAAATCGACTACATTAATATATAGCTTATCCATGCGAATGTCAAGAGGATAGTTACAAGTAACTGTTACAATTATCCGGCATAGATCTGCCCTTCAAACAGATCATTCAGCTCCTTGCCGTTGTAATACAGCACTCCGTCCTTATCGTCTGGTATCAGCTGCCAGATCTTTCCGTCCCTTGTCTTTATCCTGAGCTCTTTATCCATGCCCCGCTGATACAGCAGTATCTCTGTGCCCTTCTTTATTGTTCCTGACTTTTCTTCAAAATCCTCTTCATCGGTATAAACTGCCTTAATATCCTCAGCTGCCCTGATATACCAGTAATCTCCGATATAATCCAGATAATAGCTGTTGGCATCAGGCATTCCGACCCAGTCAACACAGTAATCCCCGATCAGCCAGTTGGTTCCCAGGGTATAGTCAATTATCTCCATACTGAACTTTCGCGGATTGGTCGGCAGGCATCCGCCGGTACCGCCATTGCCGTCCTCATTATAGGTCATAAACTTGATACAGCCCTCAGTTGAATTAACAAGAGCAATAGCTTCCGTTGTTATTTCAAACACATATAAGGTCTGATAATCGTTTTCCGAAGTAGTCTCCACATAGAGATAATCCCTGTCAGTATCATGCATAAGGAAGGCATTCACATTATAGAAGGCTCCTGTCTCATCAAGAGTTACCACCGTGTCATCCCAGCGCAATGAAAGGTGATAGAGATACTGATCATTTATATCCTTTGAAAGGATAAGCGAGAAGGACTCACGAATACCGTCTCCGTTAAAATCGTACCAGTAAACGCTTTCGTAATCCCCGATGGCGATCTCCGAAGCATAGTTGACCGGCACATTTGTATAAGTATCCGCAAAGACCTCCGGATGCTCCTCAAAGCCTATAAATACGGTGCTCGGACCGCCTTCAAACCCGGTATCCTCTTCATTATAATAAAGCATCAGGCCCTGATAATCCACGGTAAAGGAAAGGCCGGATTCCGCGCTGCTTATGATCTTATCATCCGAAAATGCCGTTTCTGTCAGGCGTCTTACCGTATCCTTCCATTTCTTCACATACAGCGTATTCTCGGAAAGTGACTGGTCGAAGGCTTTCATAAAGGCTTCCTTCGTGGTGATCACATCATAAAGATCCACATCCTTTCCCGTCTGCACGTCAATATTTATCCCCTGAACAGAGCTTGTGGGATCGTCATTTATCCCGCTGAAATTATTGTAGGCTGCAAAGGAAAGGATCTGATCGTCCGCGCGGCAGAGGGAAAAATCCGTTCCCCTGGAAAAGACCGGCCAGAAATCTTCTTCCTTCCCCTTTACATATTCGCTTTCTGCCTCATCCCTCAACAGCGGAAGAACCATATCATAGACGTCATAATATTCCGCATTGAGCTCATCAAGCCTTTTTGAAAGCCTGGGATAATCCTTCTCAGGCACGGTATAGGCGTCAGTATAGGTATAGTAGCTGTAGCCCTCGGGATAATCTTCTTCATTTTCCGGCCAGAAGCCCTCCTGGTGCCAGGACAGCGGAAGGGTCTGAGGCATATGTCTTTTGCTCCTTATTGTCTCAGGCACCGCATCCCTTTCATACATCATGTCGGGATCGCTTTCGGGTGCCTTTCCCTTAAAGACGTAACGGTCATTAAACAGCTCAGGGTAGTCTTCAAACCTTACAAGAACTGACGGAGCCCCCATGGCATAGGGTCCGAGGGTATAATCATCAAAGAACGCCCAGACTCCCTCATAGCCAAGGGCCCAGGTCAGACCTTTGCCGTTATTATCCAGCTGAGGCGTCACCGCATCAAAGAATTCCTGCTCCCCCTCCGGATAATCCCTGTAATATTCCGCATATTCCTCACTTGCTGAAAGCTCTGTAAACATGGCCCTGCCAAAGCCCTTAAGATCCGTGACCACTTCATCAAGGTCAATGTCTTTTCCCGATGACGGATCGAAATTAAAGCATTTGAATACAGTATCTCCATGGGCGCCGCCCAGATACGTATATTCGCTCATTACAATACTGAAAACCAGATCGTCAATGCGCTCCGGGGCCACATGGATCTCATCCTCATAGGAAAATTCATGACCCGTATTTGCCATCAGCTCCTGGATATCCTTCTCATTTTTCTCAAAGAAGGCTTTTCCTTCATTTTTCCAATTCTTATTAAAATCCTCAATGGTCTGGGCAAGCTCGGGATATTTTTCCTTAGTTTCATCAGAAAGGATGATCTCATAATAATTTGCGGTGGCAAGGGTCACGTTCCTGTCAACAAGCTTCATCGGATGGCTCTTCAGCGTGAATGTAGGAAAGCCTGTTTCCTCTGACTCCGATCGCTTTTCTGTATCCGCAGGTTTCCCCTTATGATCCGGCTTGTCTGATTCAGCCTGTGTTTCATCATCCCCGGTATCAGCGTCTTTGAAGTCATCGAAGCAGTTCTCGATCTCAGTATTGATAAGCTTAAGCTCCTTCGAATCGGTAAGTGTTCCCTGAAGGTTTTGAAGGCTGCAGCCTATAAGGGCAGCTTTGCCTCCCGCCAGCTCAAACATGATATGATCCCTGCAGTCATGGAATTGAGTATGTATGAAATTAAGCTCCTCTGTCTCCCGGGAGACAACACAGCCATAGGTACAGTCATGAATATCACATTCAATGAGCTTTACATCCTCACAGTAATCGGTCTCCAGAGCGTGAGCCCCGCACCCGTAAAGCTCTGAATCTATAATTAAGATATTCTCGGACCTGATAAAGGATACAACATCGCCCGAACAGTAACCGGGCTCCTTTGTATGGCCCATTACAAGCCCCTCAAGAAGTATATCCTCACACCGGTCAAAGCAGAGCACATCCGCCCGTCGCGGTTCACAGACGATCTCTGCGGGGTTGTTCGGATCCGAAGATACTATGGACAGATTTTCTATATCATATATCAGAAGCGCAGTCCCGTCATCAGAATCGCTTCTGTAAACACCGCTCTTTTTCTCCTCCCCGGTCCATTCCTTCACAGGATCAGATGAATCAAGGTATTCCGTTACATTGTATACACCCGGCTTAAGGACGATGGTAGTATCATCAGCTATCGCATTAATGAATTCCTCCGTATTTCCGGCCTCCACCACAAAATTATCCTTATCATCGGCCGATACAGCTCTCACTGGGACTATGGCCAGCAGAAACGCTGTGATAAAGCCTGCCGCAAAGAACAACGATCTTTTTCTATCCACTCTTATTCCTCCTTTTTCAGGTATTGTTCAGAAAACGAATTAAGTGCCTGTACTTTACAGTCAATGGATCTTATCACTGCAGAAGCTCAAGCATATCCTCTCTGTTAAAGTCAGCGGAGCTGATATCCTCTCCCGAAAGGACATCCTCCACAAGCTTTCTCTTGCCCTCTTTTATCCTCTGGATCCGCTCCTCCACCGTTTCCTGCACGATCAGCTCATAAACGGTTACCCGCTGGGTCTGTCCGATACGGTGTGTCCGGTCCGTGGCCTGGTCCTGGGCAGCCTGATTCCACCAGGGATCATAATGTATCACAATATCCGCCGCCGTAAGGTTAAGCCCCGTTCCCCCTGCCTTCAGGGATATGAGAAAGACCATGACCTCGTCATTTGCAAAGGAGTCGACCATCTGCATCCTTTTTTCCTTTGAAACAGACCCGTCTATCCGGTAATACTCTGTTTCTTCCTTATTGAGCCTTGCCCCTATTATATCAAGCATAGTGGTAAACTGTGAAAACAGCAGAAGCTTATGACCTCCGTCCACAGCCTGTTTGACAAGCTCCATACACGCCTCCAGCTTGGCGCTTGCGCCCTTATAATTATCATAGATAAGTGAAGGGTCGCAGCAGATCTGTCTGAGCCCTGTAAGCTTTGCAAGGAACTGAAGCTTGCTGCTTTTAAATTCATTGGCATTTACGTTATCAAGCATCAGCCGTATTTCTTCGACCGAAGCATCATAGAGCTTTTTCTGCTCACCCTCCATGCGGACGGATACCACCTCTTCAAGCTTATCCGGAAGCTCCTTAAGCACCTGCTTCTTCATTCTTCTGAGGATAAAAGGGTGAACCATCCTGCGCAGCCTTTCAAGAGTATCGGCATCCTTTTTCGATACAATGGGAGTTTCATATTCTCCCTGAAATTTACTGTAGGAAAACAGGATCCCCGGCATCAGATAATCCATTATGCTCCAAAGCTCGCTCAGATAGTTTTCGATCGGCGTTCCGGTAAGAGCCATGCGGAACGAACTGTTGACAACTCTGACCGACTGGGCTGCCTGGGTTTTCTGATTCTTGACAAACTGGGCCTCATCAATGATCTCGTTTGCGAAGCTTACAGGCTCATAGAGAGCTATATCCCGCTTTAAAAGATCATAAGAGGTGATCCAGAGATCAACGTCATAACTTGCTTCTATGAGCTCCCTTCTGACCGCCTGGGTACCTGCGATAACGACTGTGGAAAGCTCTCCGGCATAAACCTGCGCTTCCCGCTGCCAATTGTATACAAGGGATGCCGGACAGACTACAAGCGTCCTCAAAGCATCTCCCTGTTTTCCCTCCTGCTTCTCGGAAAGAAGAAAGGCGAGAACCTGCAGGGTCTTCCCAAGTCCCATATCATCCGCAAGGATCCCTCCGAAGCCGCATCGCTTCAGCATTTTTATCCAGCGAAAGCCCTCAGTCTGATACGGCCGTATGATATTTTCAAGTGTCTTCGGAACCTCACAATCCCTTGCGGATGAAACATCCATCTGCCGTATCAGCTGCCTGTATTCATCATTCGCCTCGAATTCCGCGTCTTCCCTTCCCTCCAGCATTTCCTGGAGGTAAAGCGCACGGAAGGCAGGTATGGAAATGTTGGCTGGATCCTTCTTTCCGTAATCCCGGAACATGGCTGCCGCCGTTTCCCAGGCCTTTCCTTCATCCTCCTCTATCGCAAAGAATTCTCCGCTTTTTAAGCGGTAGTATTTCTTCTTTTTATGGTAGGCGCCGAGAATATCCGCCATTTCCATCGGAGAGATATCCGTTCCCTTAAGGGACATAAAGATACGCCCTCCGTCAACGGACACCCCGACATGAACCTTGGGAAGGCTTCTTACACGGTTCCTTCTCAGGCTGTCAGTGACCATGACCTTCCCCGTAGTCTCAAGAACCGGAAGCGAATCCTTCATAAAATCAAACAGCTCTTCCTCCGTAAGCTCCGAAAAAAGAGTACCGCTGTTTCTATCAAGCCTTTGGAACATACTCTGCAGGATCGCCGCGGCCTCCGACTCCCTGCTTGCATATCTTCTGCCGGACCCGGTCTCATTATCAAACAGAAGATATTTTGCTTCCTGCTTTCTGTACTCGGCCCAGGGCACACATGAGAGGATATTTCCGGAGGAATAATCCAGATTGAATATGAATTCCGGAAGTTCCTTTTCATAATTCTCGAAATCCATCCCCTTTGTAATAACCGTGCCAAATTCGCGGAAAACGGGAAGGAGCCTGTAGCAAACCGAGCCAATCTCAGATTCGCGTATGTACATCTCATCCGTCCACTTCAGCATGGAAAGAAGCTCCTGGGATCTTTCCGTGCTTTCGGATCTTATTCGGAAAATATCGGTATCATCATAGAGATAAAGACTTACACCATTGTCGAACAAAAGCTCTGAGGGAAAGATCCTGAGGCTTGCGCCGTAAGCTTTCTTTTTAAGTATCGCGCAAAGACCCTTTTTTTCGAGCGCAACATTACGCTCTTCATTATCCGAAAGCTTCAGGGCCGTTCCCTCACACAGCTCCATAAAGCCGTCAAATTCCGGTCCTGACAGTACCATATACCGGTTTGGCCTGGTTCCTTCGGAAGCATATATCTGAGTTCGTATCAGTCCCTTTTCGGAGGCGGCAGCGATACCGTTAAGAAATTCAAGGATGTTTCCCGATACCGCCTCACAGCACCTTCTTTCCAGGTGAAACTCACTTTTTCCGGCCAGATAGTTCTCCGCGTTTCGGTAGATCTTTAAAAGCTCCCGTATATCCTGAACCTGATATAGCCTTCTTCCGGTCCCTATCTTAAGATCCAGAAGCATCCTTCCGCTTCCTTTTACGAGACTGCACTCTATCCTGACCGTATCATAGCTTTTTGAAGCTTCCTGCCAGGTTGGAAGAGAAGCCTCTTCACTCCCTTTTAACAGTGAAAGAAGTCTTCCGTCTGTTCTTTTTAATACACCCGGAACAAAAGGATCCTCAACATTTGTCAGATTTCTCAAAAGAATCTCAAGACGTGTTCCCTGAAATACCTCAGCTCCGTTTTTTTCTGCCATATATGCGGTCAGAAGCCCGGCAACATGAGGGCATCCGTACCTGTCTGCGGCGAAGTATCCGCAATCGCATTTTGTCTCGCATATCGTTCCGCTCTCTTCATGAAGCCTAAGCTCACAGGTATGCTCCACATTTTTTTTACGGACCCCCTGTTCATTCCATTTTGCAGTATAATGTGCTGTTCCCTTTTGAGGATAGCGCTGATAAACGGCCGGACCGGTGGCTTTTTCCGAATCCTCCTTCTCCTTAAGATAGCGAAGGGTATTCTGAGCCTTTTTAGTTATGTCCTCGAGATCTCCGGAAAAAAACAGCTCGGCTCCCCGGGCAAGCTCATCCTCCGTAAACGCCCTGAAATAATCCTTTATCTGCATCCTGACTTATCCTTTTAACCCTTATGATATGCTACTTTCGTTTTTTTACGGCTACAGCCGGTTTTTTTACGTTACCTGCCCTGTTCTTCGCAGCCTGCGATATCACCGTGATTTTTTTCTCTCTGGTCACTTTCATGTGATCAAGTATTTCCTTTGGGCAGTTTGAAAGAGAAAAGCCGTTTAAGGCTATGATCGGTATTTTATCCGCTTCTTTATTTAATATCTTCCTGACCTTATCAAGAACCTCTTCTTTGTTACCGATCCAGGACAGCCGCCTCATCTCATTGCCGGCAGTTTTAACGGCAGCTTCCACATCACCTGCCTTATGCAGCTCCAATATCACATTGAAGCAGTTTTTTTCCACACTGTCTCCGTAATCATAGTATCCGTGATAGCTATATATCTCCATCAGAGCTGCCAGATCCTTTAATCCTGCTTTTGAAATATAATAGAAATTTTCCGAAAAGCTGAGCAGCTCTTTTTGGGAAGGCCGGTAAAACAGCTCTCTGTCAGGATACATCTCCTTATTCAGTGCCTGTACATCACGCAGGTCGATGAATTCCGGCATATAAACCAGTCCATGCCGAAGCGAGGTTCCCTGTCCGGAATATCCTGTGGAATTATTAAACCATTCATCCGAAAAATCCCCCGGAACCTCCCCCGGAGAAAAAGTATCAAGCATGTACAGAAACTGTTTGCGGGAAAAGATCCCATAATACCTGGCAGCAAGCGTGAAGGCATTTAAGCAGTACTTATCATAAATATAACGGGTTTCCAGTTCTGTGCCGTACCAGCCTTCATAGTATTCAAGTACTTCCGAGGCTACTCTGAGCCCGGTCTTCGGGATCGTTAAAATAAGTCCCCTGTTGCACAGCTCGGTTAACAGATATTCCCATTTCTCCTCCCCCGGAGTCTCGCTCAATACAAGCCTTTTAAACGCCAAAAATTCGGATATACCCATATTCTCAAATATCTTCGCGACATTTCCGCCGCCGAATCTGTCACTAATGCCATGAACCAGATCGGATTTCCTGTAGGAGCTGTCATAATACATACCGTAGCTATCCGCTATATATTTCAGGTCGTTTACCTTAAGCTTTTCGAGCAGCAAAGCCATCGGCATCCCGAGCTTCATATTGATCTCCTTCTCAGCCGTTTCGGGAGCAAAATATTTTCTTATGGCATTTTCTGTCTTTCGTATCGAATATTGAAGTTCTTTCCCGGAATAATACCTTCCTCCGCCTTTATCATAATATTCCGATGTGGAAAGGGCATTCTGTATTTCATTCAACTCAGCAACATTCATTATTCCGGAAGGAATATTCATTCCCACGACCATTTCGCCATATGGTTTCCCGGATAGAGCGGATGTATCATTTACGGCTGCAGATCCTTGTTCCTCCTCTACCTTTGCAAAAAACTTAAGGCCATTTGCTCCGGGGTTTCTCCTTTGAGCATCATTTATAAGCAAAATACGGATCTCATCGCCTTTATGAATGAGTTCTCTGATCATTTTATCCTGATCTTTTTTATTTAATTTTTCTTCGTTGACATACAGCTCTGCAGTCATCGGTTCTATGCCCATATAAATACAGCTTGCTGCCACAAGGTCTGCAATAAGGCTGTCCTGCGGCATATAGAACCGCCGCAGTATGAGGGGATTAGACCTTTCTACAACGGTATTGAAGCAATAATACTTATTTACCGGACTTTCCTGCAAAACCATACCTCCTTTTATGTAAAGAGAATTATCGCTACGTAATATACAGTTGATTGTAACATTAATGGGATTTTGTAACAATAAAAAAACTGCCTCGTAAGGCAGTTTTAAATAAGAAGCTCCCCGAGTTGGGCTCGAAC
>DNAD01000201.1 GCA_003484785.1 Lachnospiraceae bacterium | reverse complement strand
CAGCCCAAAAGGCTGTGATAGTAACTGAATAGTAACACGTAACTTGTGATTTATGCTTGCCGATATTGTTTAGCGACGAATTATGGCGTATAATATCAGTCATGAAGAAAAACAAAACCATTCTGTGGTCTTTCGTTGCGATATTGATATCAGGTCTTACAATATATGCAGTATTCAGCAACAGCAGGCAGCTTTCCCTTGCCGATCTTAAACAGGCGCTGCAGAGCTCGTCGCGCCTGTGGCTTGCCATGGCATTTTTATGCGCCGCAGGGTTCATTGTTTTTGAGATGCTTGCCTTATTATGGGTATTAAAGCATCTGGGCCACAAAAGAAATTTAAATCAGGGCCTTATGTACAGCGCGGGGGATATTTATTTTTCAGCCATTACTCCCTCGGCTTCCGGAGGACAGCCCGCAAGCGCCTTTTTTATGCACCAGGACAAGATTCCCTCAGCGGTTATATCGGTAACCCTGGTCATCAATCTGATCATGTATACACTGGCGATCCTTGCTATCGGGCTCTTCTGTATAATCCTGTATTTCAGAACCTTTTTGCTGTTTAATTCCTTTTCGCGTTTTCTGATCATCTTCGGCATGGCAGCGCTGACGGTCCTGGCATTATTCTTCTATACCGTTCTCAGAAAAAGTGAGATACTGCGCAGATTCGGGCTTGCAGTCATAGGATTGTTATCAAAGCTTCATATATTAAGGAATGAGCAGGGCTGGAAGGACAGGCTGGAACGTGTTATAGGAGAATACAGTGTCTATGCCAAAGCCCTTGCGGGAAAAACAAGGATGCTGGTGGTGCTGTTTATACTGAATCTCTTACAGCGTATCTCCCAGATCACCGTGACTCCCATGATATATTTTGCCCTTCACGGAAAAAGGGCGGAAAACGGGATGATCCTCTGGGTCATTCAGGCGTTTTCCCAGATAGGGGCCAACTGCGTCCCGATACCGGGAGGCATGGGTGTGGCGGATTATCTGATGCTGGACGGTTTTAATACTATTTTTGTGGGTGACTATGCCAATAAGCTTGAGATCCTAAGCAGAGGCATATCATTCTATATCTGTACGCTGACGAGCGGAATTATCATCCTTATCGGGGCATTATGGAGGAGGAGACGGTAAAATGGAAAAGAAACCACTGGGATATTATGACTATACGGTGATCTTAACCTACTGCGGTATGCTCTTCGGCTTTTTCGGGATCGTTCTGGCGATCGGGGAAAATTTCTGGAAGGCTCTTATCTGTCTTATGATTGCCGGAGCCTGTGATATGTTTGACGGGCTGGTGGCATCCACAAAGGACAGGACGAAGGACGAAAAACGCTTTGGCATACAGATAGACTCCATGAGCGACATGGTCAACTTCGGGATCTTTCCCGCGATCTTTGTGTACATGATCAGTGCAAAGACCATCTTCGGAGCGGTGGTGCCTGCCCTGTACAGCCTGGCTACGCTTATAAGGCTTTCCTACTTCAATGTGATCGAGGAGGAGAGACAGGATAAGGAGACGGGGTCAAGACACAGCTATCTTGGGCTTCCGGTCACGAGCTCTGCGCTGCTTCTGCCGCTGGTATATCTTCTTTTCGATCTGGGGCTTCTGATAAGCAGCAGGGCGTATCAGGTCGCGCTGATCATCTCGGGGGTCTTATTCCTTTCCCCGATAGAGATAAAAAAACCCGGCATGACGGGAAAGATAATAGTCATTGTCATAGGGCTTGCCGAGGTGTTCGGCATGCTCATGTTTAAGGGGTGAGACAAATGAAGGATTCCGTCCTGTTAAGCTTTCTGTATGATACCGTGCCGGGGCGCATATTGTTAAGGCCTCTTATCGGAAAGCGTGTATCCGTGCTTGCCGGGCGACTTCTTTCCACAAGGGCTTCCGCCCTGGTCATTCCTTATTTTATAAGAAAGCATAAGATATCGATGAAGGGTATAGCCGTTCCCGAAAACGGCTTTTCCTCCTTCAATGATTTTTTTACAAGAAAGAAAGCAAAGGCTCCTTCCGTGCCGGGAAAGGATTATCTGATGAGCCCCTGCGACGGGCTGCTGACCGTGCTTGATATCACGAAGGATTCGGTCCTTTTGGTCAAGGGATCAAACTTCACCCTTGAATCGCTTCTTCAGGATAAAGAGCTGGCTGAAAGGTTTACGGGGGGAAGGGCCCTTATCTTCAGGCTTACTCCGACCCACTATCACAGATACTGTTATCCGGCAGAGGGAGAGATCGCAGGTGAAAAAAGGATAGAAGGGAAATATCACTGTGTCAGACCCATCGCTTTGCGGCGCTTTCCCGTTTTTTCGGAAAATGCCAGAGAATATCAGGTGATACGCACCAAGCGCTTTAAGGACATGATCCAGATGGAGGTGGGGGCGATGCTGGTGGGAAGGATCAGCAATAAAAAGCATTCCCCCGGGGAATACAAGGTGGAGGCCGGAGAGGAAAAGGGGTGCTTCGAATTCGGAGGCTCAACCATAATACTCCTGTTTCAGAAGGATGCGCTGCGTCTCAGAAAGGATCTTTTAAACAGCGATAAAGAAAAGGAGATCCCGGTTAAGATCGGAAGCATCATCGCAAGAACCGGATCAGAATAAGAATTTAAAAATTTACTCTTGATAAAATAATTATTTATAGTTATTATGTTAACGTATATATACTTTATTAACCAGAGGGGAAACTGTTAATAGGTATTTATTTGTTACTGTTACTTTAAAAGGGTTGTGAACAGTAATATTTACCGGGGGACATAACATTCAGAAGGCTCTGTACGTGAAACGATGATTGAGGGGTCATTGTTTTTAAACGGCAGGCTTTGGCCGGGTGTATGCGAAAGCCTGAAAAGCGCATCGTCCGGTTTGGAATGTTCCTGTAATAATTAATAAGGGAGGGGATCAAGTGAATAGTTTAAAGCGATTTTTAGTTGCTTTCTTAGTATGCGCATTATTCCTGTCCGAGAGTAATACGCTTATTTTGCGTGCAGAGGAAGCAAATGCACAGGAGGCGGGAGGCAGTCCCGGCATTTCGGAGGCCGGTTTGGAAGCAAACAATCCTCCTTCGGAGCCCGGATCGGAAGAAAAGGGTGAAGAAAGCGGCACAAAGCAGGAGACACCGACTGATACGATATCTCCGTCTCTGCCGTCACAGGATGAGGCGCCGGCAGAGACGGGCGGCAATCCTGCAGGAGATACTTCCGAACCCGAAGGAGAGGAGGCTTCTCTGCCTGTGCCTGCAAAGACTGAAGATCCCGAGCCTTCGCCTGCCGGCAAAGAAGAGGTGTCTGAGCCCGTGGTAACCCCGGAGCCGACCGGGACTCCCGAAAATGAGGAAAGCCTGGATCCCGAGCCTGTAATAACCCCGGAGCCGGCCCCCGCAGAGGAACAGGGGCCTTTGGAGCCTTTGGTTACCCCGGAGCCTTTAGAGCCTTTGGTTACTCCGGAGCCTT
>DNAD01000353.1:2283-6947 GCA_003484785.1 Lachnospiraceae bacterium | reverse complement strand
AAGGAGCTGGTATTTGCCGGCATGCTGCTTGCGGCAAGGGACGTGGTCGGCGGAATAAACTGGGTAATGGAGAATAAGGACGACCCTGATATCGCAAAGAAGGCCGAGAAGGAAAAGAAGAAGTTTGCGGGCACCGAGATCTATGATAAAAAGCTTGGCATAATCGGGCTGGGAGCCATAGGCGTAAGGGTGGCAAATGCCGCTAAACATATGGGAATGGAGGTTTACGGCTATGATCCTTATATCTCGGTGGAGGCTGCCTGGCATCTGTCCAGGGATATAAAGCATGTTCTTGATATTAACGAGATCTACGAGCAGTGCGATATCATCACCATCCATGTTCCCCTCCTGGATTCTACCAGAGGCACCATAAACAGAGAGGCCATCGCAAAGATGAAGGATGGCGTTATCCTTCTTAATTTCGCAAGAGATCTGCTTGCGGATGAGGATGCTGTGATCGAGGCGATAAAAAGCGGGAAGGTAAGAAAATATGTTTCCGATTTCCCCAACCCGAAGACTGCCGGGGTTGAAAACTGTATCGTGATACCTCATCTTGGGGCATCAACCGAGGAGTCGGAGGATAACTGCGCAAGGGCAGCGGTCCTGCAGCTCATGGATTTCCTTAAAAACGGTAATATAGTCAATTCGGTCAATTACCCCAGCTGTGACATGGGTGTCTGCCAGTCGGCGGGAAGAGTGGCTATACAGCATGCAAACATCGCAAATATGATCACGAAGTTCACCGCGCTGTTCGGAGATCAGGGGATAAATATTTCGGACATGACGAATAAGTCAAAGGGTGAATTTGCCTATACCATGATGGACGTGGAAGCGCCCATCACTCCGGATACGGTAGAAAAGCTTAAGAACATTGACGGAGTCATAAGGGTAAGAGTGATAAAATAAAAAATTACGAGACAGAAGCGCCATGCGGCCCGGCCGCATGGCGCTTCTGTTTCCGGCATTACGGGATCATGACATTATGTGATGAGCTGTCCGGAAAAGCCATTTGGGCGTAACTCTTAACAGCCTTTGGGCTGTGACAGTAACTTAACGGATCTCTATATCCAGATCCGGCCCAAGCTCCTCCTTAAGCTTATTATGGGCTTCGAGCCCGGCTTCACTTGCAAGATCCATATACTTAATAAAGATATCGTCTACGGACATGCTGTTTTCCTTTGCAAGCTCCTCCATTACGGGCTTCAGCTTCTCGAGCTGAAATGACACCGGGGTCTTCTGAGGATCGATATCTCCGAGAACCTTTTCGGCATATTTATTGATCCTGTCTAAAAAAATTCTGTCTGAATCAGTCATTTTATTCTCCTCTGCTTTCGAAACTGGAAAAAAACTTAGCAACAGTTCCCCAAAATCGTTTATAATCTTCTCAGAAGTATATCATTGCCAGGTGTCAATGTCAAAAAACGCCGTATATATAAACAGAAAGGAAAAGAGATGGGAAAATATGATTTTGATACGGTGATCGAAAGAAGAGGAACGGGGAGCCTTAAATGGAGCGGAAATGAGGACGAGCTTCCGATGTGGGTCGCTGACATGGACTTTCAGACTGCGCCGGAGATCATCGAAGTACTCACGCAGATCGCATCCCGCGGGATATTCGGATATAACGTGGTCACAACACAGTGGGAGGATTCCTACAGGGACTGGTGGAGAAGACGGCACGGGCTTTTAATGGAAAGAGGTGAGCTTCTGTTTGCCAAGGGCATAGTTCCGGCCATTTCCTCAATGATCCGCTGCTTTACAAAGCCGGGAGAGAAGGTATTGATCCAGCCCCCGGTCTATAACTGTTTTTTCCGCACCATCCTTGAAAATGACCGGGTGATCGCGGAAAACCCGCTGACAGTCGACGAAGACCTGGGCTGCAGGATGGACTTTGAGGATCTTGACAGAAAGCTAGCCGACCCGGAGGTTAAGCTGTTTATACTCTGCAACCCCCAGAACCCCTGCGGAAGGATATGGAATAAGGAGGAGCTTGCAAAGGTCGGGGAGCTTTCCAAAAAGCACGGGGTCATCGTGATCTCGGATGAGATCCACTGTGATCTGACTGATCCGGGAAAGGAATATCAGCCCTTTGCTGCGGTAAATGAGGTATGCAGACAGAACTCGCTTACCTGCCTGGCTCCCTCCAAAGCCTTTAATCTGGCGGGGCTTCAGACCGCTGCGGTCTATTCCTCAAACAAAGAGCTGTTTGAAAGAGCCCGGAAAGGCTTTGGCACTGACGAGGTTTCCGAAGCGGGGAGCTTTGCGATCCCTGCCGCTGTCGCTGCCTTTAACCACGGGGAAGACTGGCTTAAAGAGCTTAACGAATATATATTTGAGAACAAAAGAATTGTGAATGATTTTCTCTCAAAGGAGCTTCCCGGGGTGAAGATGATGCCCTCGGAGGCTACCTACCTTCTGTGGCTGGATATCCGTTCCTTACCCGGGCAGGGGAAGGGGTTTGCCGGTCATTTGAGAAAGGAAGCGGGCCTTTGGGTAATGGCGGGAGAAAACTACGGCGGAGACGGTTTTCTTCGTATGAATATTGCCTGCCCGGCAGAGCTTTTAAGGGAAGGGCTCAAAAGGCTTAAGAAGGGGGCAGAGAGCTTTAAAGGATGAACACATCTGCTCATTACAGGCCGGGTAAGGGTTGAAGGATCATCAATAGTACGATATAATGCAATCGTTCCATATTTGTATGATTTTGCAACAGGGGGAGTTATGAGGTTTGTTGAAATTAATGATCTTAAGGAGGGGGAACGTATTGTAAGACCCATCTTCAATACCGATGGGGTGCTTTTATACGGAAGCGGTACAAGGACTGATGCTTCCGTAGTCTCTCAGCTGAAAAAGCTGGAACTTTTCGGCCTGTATGTTCTGGATGAGCAGGAGCCCGTGCCGGCTATATCCAATGAGGTGCTTGCAATGGAAGCATTTCAGACCAGAGAGGCCTATATAATTGATGAGATCTGCAGAAAACTGATCGCGGACAAGCCGATCAGTAATCTGGAGGAAACGGCGGATCTCATCGTTCGCAGATTTGGCTATCTAAAGCAGCCCCTGCACTTTAATCAGTCCCTTCGCTCAAAAAAGGATTTTGTAAGTAAGCATACCTTAAATGTTGCGATACTTACTTCGATAATAGCAGGTAAGCTTAATCTGGAGACCAGGGAGCGGATGTATCTGGTAGAGGCCGCGTTTTTCTATGATATCGGCAAGTATCTGGCTCCTCAGGAGTCGATCTTTAAGAGCGGGGCACTGACTGAAGAGGAATTAAGGGAAGTGCGGGCCGCGAAGCTGAAGGGCTATGCGCTGCTTAAGGAGAATTACGCATATCCTGCCGGTGTAAGGCGTTATCTTATCCAGCTGTCCAAGGATCTTCTGAACCATACCGGCGAGGAATGGGAACACGAGAAACAGAATCTTCTTCCGGGCACAAAGATCTTAAAGGTGGCGGATATCTATGATGTACTTACGGCGGTAAGGCCTTACAGGGCGCCGAAATCCCCGTTCTCGGCGTATAAGATCATGGTGGAGAACCCTGAGGAGTATGAACCGAAATATGTTGAAGCCCTGGCCTCAAGCCTTCATATCCTTCCTGTCGGAAGCTATGTTCAGCTTTCCAACGGGGAGCAGGGGATAGTTATACGAGAGAATGAAAAGGTTCTGGAGCGTCCCATCGTTCTTGGCTTTGCTTCCAATAAGATGTATGATCTGTCCCAGGCCTCGGTATTTCGTGAGGTAAAGATAAAGGATACGGTCTCCACGCCGGATAACCGGCCGCAGATGCAGATGGACGTGGGTTCGATCACTTAAGGTGTTACTATCACAGCCCAAAAGGCTGTGAATAGTAACTGAATATCGCGATTTTTAAGTTTACTATATATGTATTAAGTGATATAATACTTCCGTATTGGAACCATAGCTCAGCTGGGAGAGCGTTCGCTTGACGTGTGAGAGGTCATGGGTTCGAGCCCCATTGGTTCCAGATGGTAACCCCGTCAGCAGCTGCTTTTGTTCAGGACGCCGACGGGGTTTTTTACAGGCAGGGAGGAATTATGAAGATTTTCGATATTTCACAGGAGGTTTTCTCCTGCAGGGTGTTTCCGGGTGATCCGGCTCCTGAAAGGACAGAGCTTAAGAGGATAAGTAACGGTGATGTCTGTAATCTCACCGCTTTTTCCATGTGCGCGCATAACGGGACACATGTTGACGCGCCCTTTCACTTTTGCGCGGGCGGAGAAAGCATCGATCAGGTGGGGCTTGAGAGGTTCGTGGGATATGCCTTCGTAACCGCCCATGAAGGTGATATAACGGCAGAGGATGCACAAAGCATGCTTGAGGCGGCAAAGAAACAGAGCAAGGAGGCTGCAAAGAGGATCCTTGTAAAGGGTAAAGCAGTCCTTACCGAGGAGGGCGCAAAGCTTTTTGCAAAGGAAGGGATACTTCTTTACGGAAACGAATCACAGACCGTCGGGCCTGAGGATGCACCACGACAGGTTCATCTGATCATGCTCGGAGCAGGGATAATACTGCTTGAGGGGATCAGGCTGGAAGCGGTGCAGGAGGGAGTCTACCTGCTTCATGCCGCGCCTATAAATCTGGGAGGCGCGGACGGGGCGCCCTGCAGGGCGACTCTTTCAGAAATGTAAAAAATGCCGCCTGTG
>DNAD01000353.1:0-2227 GCA_003484785.1 Lachnospiraceae bacterium | reverse complement strand
GCCGCCTGTGTATGATAATATCTGCCTTGCGGCAACCGCACAGGTGGAATGATCAAAAGAATTATTCGATGCTTGCGCTTTTTACGATGTCAAGGGTCTGTATTTTATCGATGACATCAATGGGACAGATGTCATTTACGGTATAGATATTCATTTCAAGTACCCAGTGTTCTTTATCAGGGCCTGACAGAGCGCGGCTTTTAAGGCTCACATACCCTTCGTCCCGTAAGAAATCCGTTATCTCCTTTAAGGTTCCTCCCTTTTTTACGATCAGAGAAAGCTTCATGTTGGTCTGATTGTGATCGGCCGGCAGATGCTTCTGAAAGAATATCTGGATGCCGATCACCAGAAGCCCTATGCTTGTGGCCGTAAAATACAGTCCCGCGCCGTAGGCAAGGCCTATGGCCGAGGTTGTCCAGATCCCTGCGGCGGTGGACATTCCCTGGATCACATTATTCCGAAGAAAGATGATGCCGGCGCCCAGAAACCCTACTCCCGAAACCACCTGAGCCGCTATCCTTGCTTCATCCACCTTTACGGAATCATCGAAACCGTATTTGGAGAGCACCATGAAAAGAGCGGCCCCTATCGCGACTATGGCATGTGTACGAATGCCCGCTTCCTTGGAATGGCTGTGCCTTTCATAGCCGATAAAGCCTCCCATTATCCCCGCAAAGATTATCCTGAGTACCCATACTGCTTCCGTCCTTATCATTTTCCTCTCCCGGATCCCCTTATATATAAATACATAAATGAACCTGTTCTTTTATATTGTATCAGATTTTTTCCTTACCATAAACGATTAATTGAACGGAGAGAAAGGGTAATCACTGCAGAGCGTAATTTTCTGGACTTAATCCCTCAAAGGCTTTATACTGTTTATATGCTGCCTGATGGGAAGCTTAAAACAGGAGGTTCAAACAATTCAAAAACCATCGTGGATGAGGACGGCAATATTGAAATAATAATCCAATTATGTTATCGAATATAAGTTCCGGGATAAACGCTGAACATGAGCAGGAATAAAACGATCGGAGGGAAAAATGGCAGACATAAGACCTTTTAAAGCGGTAAGACCGAAAAACGGACTGGAGAAGTGGATAGCGGCTCTCCCATATGATGTATACAGCAGAAAAGAGGCATCTGAGAAGGTTAAGGGCGATGACCTTTCCTTCTTAAGGATAGACAGGGCTGAGACCCAGCTGGACGATTCGGTCGATACCTATGACGACAGAGTATATGAAAAGGCCAGGGAGCTTTTTGAGGAAATGCTTGCAAAGGGTGAGTTTACAGAGGATGAGAAGGAGAGCTACTATCTTTATGAGCTTACCATGAACGGGAGGAGCCAGACGGGCATAGTTGCGGTGGCCTCCATAGATGACTATCTGAATAATACTATCAAGAAGCATGAGAATACAAGGGCTGACAAGGAAGTGGACAGGATACGCCATGTGGATACCTTAAGCGCCCAGACAGGGCCGATCTTTCTTGCCTACAGAGGAAGCTTTGTCATAGATGAGATCATTGAAAAGGTTAAGGCGGGAGAGCCGTATTTTGATTTTTATTCGGATGATCTTATAAGGCACAGAGGTTTTCTTATCTCCGACCCGGAGGATATCGCAGAGATAAGGAGCGCTTTTTCGGAGATGGATTCGATCTATATCGCCGACGGTCACCACCGCTGTGCTTCGGCCGTCAAGGTAGGCCTTAAGAGGCGGGAGGCTGATCCCGACTATTCACCCGATGCCGGGTTTAATTATTTCCTTTCGGTGCTGTTTCCGGAAAGGGAGCTTATGATAATGGATTACAACAGGGTGGTGAAGGATCTGAACGGGCATGATAAAAAGGAGATCCTTGATTATTTCTCCCAAAGGGGAACCCTGTTAAGGGTCAAGGATAAGGAACCCTATCATCCAAAGAGCAAGGGCAATATCGGGATATATATTGACGGGGAATGGTACAGCTTTTATTTTGACAACAGCTTTGCAACCGATGATCCCGTCAGGTCACTTGATGTTTCAAGGCTTCAGGATGAATTCCTTGAACCGCTGTTCGGAATAGAGGATCCAAGGACCGATAACAGGATAGATTTTGTGGGCGGTATAAGAGGGCTCAGGGAGCTTGAGAGGCGCACTGGGATCGCTTTTGCCATGTATCCCACCTCGATACGGGAACTCTTTAAGGTCGCTGACGAGGGAATGCTCATGCCGCCGAAATCAACATGGTT
>DNAD01000343.1 GCA_003484785.1 Lachnospiraceae bacterium | reverse complement strand
AAAAGGCTGTGAATAGTAACACCTTTCCTATATCTTAATCCCTCTCTGGCTTATCATTATCCGGCGGCTTCCAACCCTTCCAACCGAGCCTTCCTTTCTGACCTTTATGGAATTGGCGTGAGCCGTAAGCCCCTCTGCTTCGGCGAAACGGATGATATCATCCGCCGAGGAAAGAAGCGCTTCTCTTGAATAGGAAATGATACTCGACTTTTTGATGAAGGCATCCACCGAAAGCGGCGAGAAGAACCTTGCCGTTGTATTTGTGGGCAGCACATGGTTGGGGCCCGCGAAATAATCCCCAAGGGGCTCCGAGGAGCTTTCTCCGAGAAAGATCGCCCCGGCATTATTTATCTTTGTCATGACCTCAAAGGGATTGGAGGTTAAGATCTCAAGGTGCTCGCTTGCGATATCATTAGCCGCCTCTATGGCATCCTCCATGTTGTCCGCCACAAGGATATAGCCGTAATTATCCAGTGATTTTTTAATAATGTTCTTTCTTTCCAGCGTAAGCAGGAAATCATCCGCCTCAAGGCTGACCTTGTCCGCAAGCTCCCTTGAGGTGGTTATCAGTATCGCCGAGGCCATCTCATCGTGCTCGGCCTGGGAAAGCAGATCCGCAGCCACGTATCTGGGATTGGCCGTCTCATCCGCGAGCACCAGTATCTCGCTGGGCCCTGCGATGGAATCTATGGAAACGTGCCCGAAGACCGCCTTTTTGGCAAGAGCCACGAAAATATTCCCGGGGCCCACTATCTTGTCAACCTTTGGAATCGTCTCCGTTCCGTACGCAAGGGCTCCTATGGCCTGTGCCCCTCCCACCTTGTATATCTCATTTACCCCGGTGATCCTTGCCGCAGCGAGGGTACAGGGCGCAACTAAGCCCTCCCTGTCCGCGGGGGTCGTCATCACTATCCTTTTAACTCCTGCCACAAGAGCCGGAATAATGCACATAAGCGTTGACGAGGGATAGGCTGCCTTGCCGCCGGGAACATATACTCCCACCTTTTCCAGAGGTGTTATCTTCTGTCCCAGTATTGTGCCGGTCATATCCGAGCTGAACCAGCTGTTGACCACCTGCTTCTCGTGATATTCCCTTATGTTTCGGGCGGCCCGTTCCATGACCTCATAGAGCTCTTTGTCAAAGCCCTGCACAGCGGCCTCTATCTCCTCCGGGGACACTCTGATGTTTGAGGTGTTGATCCTTTCCGAGTCGAAGCGGTTCGTATACTCTATAACTGCGGCATCGCCCCTTTGCCTTACCTGTGACAGGATCTCCTTTACCGTCTGTTCATATTCATCGTACTGATCGGGGCTTCTCTTTAACAGATTGTTTAAAAGATCACCCTTTGTCTGCTCTGTAAGCCTTACTATCCTCATTTTCTAAGCCTTTCATTCAATCTTGCGATAATGTCATTGATCCTTTCGTATTCCATTCTCATTGCCACGCGGTTTACTATCATCCTTGCGGAGAGCGGACAGATCTCCTCAAGAACGGTAAGACCGTTTTCCTTAAGGGTAGAGCCCGTTTCAACTATATCCACGATAACATCCGAAAGCCCTACTATGGGCGCAAGCTCCACAGAGCCGTTGAGCTTTATGATATCCACTGTCTGATGCTTCTTATTGTAAAAATAATCCCTTGCGATCCGGGGGTACTTGGTGGCAACCTTTATCATTTCATGATGCTTTAAAAGCTCCTCTGCCTCCTTCGGGCCGCAGACGCACATCCTGCATTTTCCGAAACCGAGATCCAGAACCTCATAGCACTTTCTGTCCTCCTCAAGGATCGTATCCTTTCCCACAACGCCGATATCAGCCGCGCCATACTCCACATAGGTGGGAACATCGGGACCTTTTGAGAGAAAGAACCTGAACCTGAGCTCTTCATTAACAAAAATAAGCTTCCTGGTGGTCTTGTCCTCCATCTCGACGCAGCTTATCCCCAGAGTATCCAGAAGCTTCATGGTATCGTTGGCCAGCCTTCCCTTGGCAAGAGCAAAGGTAAGATAGCGGGTTTTGTCATTCATGGTCATATTTCCTCAGCACGCTGACCAGACGGTCCGCAACGATGGCAAACCCTACGGCAGGCGCTTTCTTTCCGAATTCCGAGAGAAGATTGTCATATCTTCCTCCCTTTATTACCGCATCACCGGCCCCGTAGGTAAAAGCGTTTACGATGATGCCGGTATAATAGTGATACTTGGAGAGCACTCCCAGGTCGAAGGAAAGATACCCTTCAAGGGACTTTTCTTTTATTATCTCATATATCTTCTGCAGCCTTTCAAGAGCCTTAAGGGATCTCTCGTTTCTGACATCTTTTTTTGCAAGGCTTATCTTTTCAATGGAACCGAAAAGATCGTTTATCCTTAATATCTTTTCCTTATTCTCATCGGGGATCGAAAGAGCGTCCATGATATCGGAGGCGCCGAAGAAATTCTTGTTAGAGATCATCTCACGAAGATCAAGCTCTGCCTCGCCCTCAATGGCATATTCATCGCACAGCCCCTTAAAATATTCCACGTTTCCGACTGTGATCTGGAATTCCTCAAGCCCTGCCCGCTTAAGAGCCTCTATCATCATGAGTATGATCTCGGCGTCAGCCTCACAGGAATCGTCGTTTATAAGCTCCGCTCCTATCTGGGTGCTTTCCTTAAGCCTGCCCTGAAAATCGGAATTGTTTATGAAGGTATTTCCGCAGTAGCAGAACCTCAGGGGGCTTTCATCCTCCATGTAGTATTTTGCCGCGCATCTGGCTATGGACGGGGTAAAATCCGGCCGGAGCACCAGGGTATTGCCCTCCTTGTCAAAGAACTTATACAGCTCATTGGAGGGTATCGTCCCGATCCTGCTGGAAAAGACATCGAAAAACTCGATAGTGGGAGTTTCGATATCCTGATAGCCGTATTCATGCAGCATCATAAGCAGCTGCTGCTGAAGCTTAAGCTTAAGCAGAAGCTCGCTTCCGTATATGTCTCTTACTCCTTCGGGAGTATGCAATAATCTCTTATCCAAATCAGTTCCTCTGTATAAAGAGTTAGTCGGCAGTCCATACTGCATTATATAGAAAATCCCTCCGGGAGTCAATTATTTTGGGGATCACAGGATTGGCTTCTGACAGGAAGTCTCATCCCTTAAGGAGAGGTCCAGATTTACATAGTCAAGATAAGGCACAAGGATCCCCTGCTTGGAGCGTATATGATATTCCGGCTCCAGCTCGTCAAAGCGAAAGCTCTTTCTGCCTCCCGCCTTCATTCGTTCCCAGAACTCAAGAAGCTTTTTAAGCCTCAGATAATAGAACAGATCCCTGTGGGAATAGAACAGCAAAAAAAAGGCGATACCCCCCTGTTCTTCAAACTCACGCATGAACTGAACCTGATGTTCATGAATGTTTGCCAGAGCGAAGGTATCGTATGCGCACTCCTTTGCATCAAAGCACAAGGGTATCCCCTGTACTGCCCCGATATAGTCCACCGTGCTCTTCTGATCAAAGTAGGCCAGGGTGATATGCTTTGAATTCTTGTCCATGGTTATGGGAGTTATGGGAGTGGGGATCTTCTGAATAAGACAGAGTTTTCCCTCCCGATATTTCTCATTTGTCCGGTTTATCAGCTCTTCGAGGGTAGCTCCTCTTAAGCCTCTTGTTTTCCAGGTTGCCATTATTCCCCCAGGATCCTCTCAAAAATGTCGGGAAGCTTTGCCGTAAAGCTTCTTCCGGAAAGCTCCGACAGCCTTCCGGAAAGCTCAGGAAGTCTTATTTCACAGGCATGAAGGAGCTGCGAGGTCAGACCGTATTTCTCCTTAAGCTCCCTGTTAAGCCTCATATCCCCGTATTTCGGATCGCCAAGGATCGGGAAGCCCTCATGTGACAGCTGGGCTCTCAGCTGATGGGGTTTTCCGGTCACAAGCTCAAGCCTTAACAGGGAAAACCTTTTCGTACTCCTGATATTCTCAAAGACCGTTTCGATATATACCGCACCTTCAAAGGGCTTTTGAGAGATCTGTACCTTGTTGGAGGACGGATCCTTCTTAAGCCAGGCACAAACCCTTGCGCCCACAGGATGTCCCTTTATAAGCGCCAGATAGTATTTTTCGATGGTCCGCTCCCTTAAGGCCGCGCTTATCTGTCTTGCCGCTGCAATGCTCTTTGCGAAGATTACAAGGCCCGAGGTGTTTCTGTCAAGCCTGTTGCAGATCGAGGGAACAAAGCCGTCTTCTGCGGGCGGCAGTTCGTTTTTTACGGCCAGGTATTCCAGGCAGTATTCGTTCAGGGACTTTATGTTTTCATCATTTCTCTGGGACAGCATCCCCACGGGCTTATCCGCAATAAGGATATCGGCGTCCTCATAGACAATGAGGTCCGTAATATTATGTAAACTGTCCTCCCTTGAGGAACGAAGCTTATTATTTACTGAAGATTGAGGCTTTTTCCGATCTGAAGAACGTGGTCTGTCCTGCTCCGAGGCTGTGGTGTTATGTAAATCATTTCCGCCTCTTAGCTTCTCATAGGTCTCATCGGAAAAATACAGCCTGATCTCATCCCCCTTTTTTAACAGCTCGTTCCCCGCAGCCTTCCCGTTATTAAGGGTAATGTTTTTCTTCCGTA
>DNAD01000051.1 GCA_003484785.1 Lachnospiraceae bacterium | reverse complement strand
TAAGCCTTCAGAAGCCCCTGCTTCAGAGGCAGAAACCTTCTTCCCGTCTCCTTCAGTTTTTCCCGAAAGCTCTCTCCCGTTAGTGGAGAAAATATTTCCTTCTCCGGTCAGAAGCGATGCTGCCCCGTTATGTTCAAGCTGAGCGTTTACGATCCTCACAATGCAGGGATATTCCGCAGGATCCACTCTTAAGGCCCTGATCTCTCTGTCAAGCTCTATCGTCAGGGAAAGTGACATATCCTTCGGGTTATACTCTCCAAGCACGTTTATAAAGTCGGAGGGCTGAAAGTTTCCTTTCGCTTCCCTGCTGAAATAAACCTGGGGATTTCTGCTGTTGCCTCTCTTAAGCCTCTGTCTGACACAGTCCTCAAGGCTTACCGTAGATACCGGCATCACTTCATGCAGCAGTTCAAAGGAGGTGGTATCCTTCTTCAGATAAAGCTGAAAGCTTTTCTCCATTTCCGGAAAGATCTCCTCCCTCTCCCGCCGTGAGATCCCAAGCTCTTTGTAAATATCCCTTCCCGTTTCCGAAAGCCACCTGCAAAAGCCGCTTTTTTCCCGCTCTCTCAGATAGTAGAAAAGGGATCTGTAGATGATGAAGTTTACCGGGACCAAAAAGTCATAGGTCCATTCATAATCAAGAACCGTACGCTTTTCCATCCGGGTTCTGTCCTCAAAAAGGATATTTGAAAAGATCAGATCGATATCTGAAACCTCTGCAGCTCTTCCGCCCTCTCCATACTCCGTCGAAAAGATCTCCGAGAAAGCCTCACAGGGCTTAAATTCCTTATCGGAAAAGGAGGCAAGCAGCTCTGCGTAATCCTTTATAACGGAAAGCATTCTTTCATATTCTCCGCTTTCGTCAAGCTCATCCAGGTATTCCTCCATTGTGATCCCTTTGAGATACTCGAGCCATACCCTGTCCCCCTCAGGCTTACAGCGGTTCGGGGACAGCCCGTGCCCCTCATACAGGCGGGAAAGCTTCAGATACTTGTCATATATGTTCTCTATATGCGCAAGCGACTCCTTCGAAAGAGCCTTTTTGTAAACAGACCTCTGCCCTTTTTCGTCCTCTGAGATAACGGTGGCTATTCTGTACCTGCGGTTCCTTTCGTCGGAGAATTTTGCATAAACCGGCTTTACTCTGTCAAAGCCCGAGGTTTTATCATTTTTATCCCTCGGGGAAGCGATTACCAGAAAGGAATTGGAAAACTCCCTGAACATCCCGTCCCTTATAAGCTCATCAAAAACCTTCTCCTCGTCAAAGACCACTATCCTGTCAGCATCATAGTTATTAAGGTTTCTGTTAAGCTCGAAGGCCTCCGGAAGCCTTTTATCCGAATATATCGCAAAGGGAAGCTTGTAATCGGGATAGGGATAGTAGAAATCGGCCTCCATCAGGGCTCCCTCCAGAAGACGCCTTAAGCCTTCCCTTCCGAAGGTCTTTACCCCGTTAGTCCGGGAATAGCCCTCGAGCCCTTCAAAAAACCTCCCCGTATGATCCTCCTTGCAGCCTGCAAAATATTTGAGCCCGTATTTGTTCTCGATAGCTATGATCAGCCTTCCGTTTTCGGTAAGATGTGAAGCTGCGCGCTTTATGAACGACAGATAGGGATCCTTTCCGCCAATGTAGCTTTCCGCGTATTCCAGAACACCTATCAGGGTGATGACGTCATAGCGCTCATCAAGCTCCGGCTCGATTTCCCGGAAGTTCCCTACTATGATATCTATATTCTCCCTGTCCCTGTGCCTTTCCGCGTTTATCAGGCTCCTCTTCTTACTGAGATCAATGCAGGTCACCCTTTTTGCCATGTCCGAAAGCGCTCCGGTGACTGCGCCGCATCCCGCTCCTATCTCAAGAACGGACATGCTCTTATCTATAGGAAGAAAGCTTACTATGTTCTCCCTGCGCTTTGAAAGGTGATACATCACGGACCACAGTCTCGAACCAAGTATCAGGCCGTCATAGCTGCTCTCATCATTATTTTTTACATAATCCAGCAGGATATCCTCATGGACACCCTCGGAATAATGGTCTTGTCCGTCGTAATAGTTTAAGTTAAGGGTAACCCCTCCTGTTCTTTCAATATAACGGCTGTCCCTCTTCATACGATCCCTTTCCCCAAAATACACCCTCTGCCAAAGCCTGCCTGACCATGCCTTCTTCACGGCCAGACGATCCTCATTCTATGTTACTGTTCATCCCCCATCTTCACAACTACTATTGAGTCCATATCATAAAAACCCGTTGTATTCTTATCCGAGATCACGGTCAGGTTGAATACGTCATACAGTCTGTGATACACGGTAAAATTCCCGTCCCTGTACCCTACGCAGCCAAGAGATACCAGGTATTCACCTCCCTGAAGGCTCATCTTCTGGGTAAAGGTTGCTGTCATCACATCTCCGGCCTTCGGCGTGCCTGTGGTGAGCTTTTCGAACATCGTATTGGTGCCGGTTATCTCCGTTCCCTGCATGTTTTTAAAGGATACCGCAAAGATCGGATCCTGTATCGTATCGAAAAACCTGATCTTGAGCTTTACCGTAAACTCCTCGCCCTTGATTATGGTATTGGTGATCTCACCGGTCTTATCGTAGGCGCAGTAATCCTCAAACTCCGCAAGACCGCTGCCGTACTCATCCTTGTTGGGATTGAGCTCCATCCGGTCCTTCCACCTGTCAGTCTCTACTCCGGAAAGCTTCTCGCTCTTATGCGTATCCATCTGCTTGTCAAGCTGTCCCACGAGAACCTTCTTATACATATCGATGATCTCTTTGGGGCCGCCCTCTCCGATCTTGTTGCCCTTTTCAAGCAGCACTACCCTGTCACAGTATTTGCTGATGCTTGAGAGATCGTGGCTTACAAAGAGGATGGTCTTTCCCTGCTTTTTAAACTCTTCGAATTTCCGGTAACACTTATTCTGGAAAAACACATCTCCCACCGAAAGGGCCTCGTCAACGATCAGTATCTCCGGATCGATGTTTATGGCCACCGCAAAGGCAAGTCGTACAAACATTCCGCTGGAATAGGTCTTTACCTTCTGATTGATAAAGTCACCTATATCCGCAAACTCCAGGATATCATCGAGCTTTTCGTCGATCTCCTCCTCGGTAAAGCCTATCATGGTACCGTTTAAATATATGTTCTCGATCCCGGTATACTCCATGTTAAAGCCCGCTCCAAGCTCAAGAAGGGCGGAGATCCTTCCGTTTATGATCACGTCTCCCCTGGTAGGATTAAGAACGCCTGTTATTATTTTAAGGATCGTGGACTTTCCCGACCCGTTTGTTCCGATGATACCCACGGTCTCACCGGTATAAACGTTCATGCTGACATCATTTAAGGCATAGTGCTCCCTGTAATTGATATTTTTACTGAGATGCAGAGCCTCCTTGATGCGATCACGGTTCCTGGCATAGAGCTTATAGATCTTTGTCAGGTTCTTTATCTCGATGGCGATCTCACGGTCAGGTTGATTTTCAGACCGGATCGATTCCTCTTTCAGATTGATCTCTTCTGTCATATTTCGATCCTTCGATCAGATTGGTTATATATTTACGGGCAAGCAGGTACCGTAACGTTACTGTCACAGCCCAAAA
>DNAD01000327.1:2590-4106 GCA_003484785.1 Lachnospiraceae bacterium | reverse complement strand
CCAAAAGGCTGTGAATAGTAACACAGTATTTACACATTAACATATAAACCCCGAAACGGCAATCTAAATCTTGGCAGAAAAAACCGATAAAATCAGTTTTTCCGAAAATGTCTCCTAAAGGATGCGCAGCCGGATCCTACAGCTTCAGGATCTCCCTGACCTTTTTCTTTATACGCTGTATCGCGTTATCTATGGATTTTTTCTCCTTCCCAAGCTGTTTTGCGATCTCACTGTACTCCATGCCGGCCATGTGCATCTCATATACCCTGACCTCGAAGTCACTTAATTCCATATGGATCCTTCTGTCAAGCTCCCTTGCGGTTGCGATATCGATCACAACATCCTCAACGCTTCTTGTCATCAGCTCATCCACCGAATCCATGAGCTTTGCGTCACCGCCTTCGCCCGTACTCTCATAGAGTGATATATATGAATTCAGGGCGATGTTCTTGTCACGATTGGAGGCCTCCACCGCGTTTATCATCTGCCCTCTTATGCAGAGCGCCGCAAAAGTAAAAAAACTCGCGCCCTTACGCGGATCATAGTTCTTGACAGCCTTCATCAGCCCTATCATCCCCTCCTGCAAAAGATCCTCATGATCTCCTCCGGATATCTTAAAGGCATCGGTCTTTGCTATCTTTCTTACTAACGGCTTATATTTTTCCAGAAGGTATTCTTCAATATCCGCGTTTTTTTCATAGAGGCTTGTAATAAGCTCTTCATCGGTCCTGTTCTCAAAATCATTCATTTTGCGTAATATCTCTGCCTTACTGACTCATATGCCATAACTGCAGCAGCTACCGAGGCATTCAGGGAATCGATCTTTCCCTTCATGGGGATCCTTGCAACATGATCGCACTTTTGTTTTACAAGCTTCCCTACGCCTTCTCCCTCCGAGCCTATGACCAGTCCCAGAGGGCCTGTCAGATCCACATTGTATACAAGCTCTCCCTCCATATCCGCGCATACGAACCAGAGTCCTCTCTTCTTAAGCTCCTCGATCGTCCTTGAAAGGTTCGTGACCTTTACCACCGGCATATGGTTTATGGCCCCGGCGGAAGCCTTTGCAACAGTACCTGTAAGGCCCACCGCCCTGTTTTTGGGGATTATGACCCCGTGAGCTCCGCAGACCTCGGCGGTTCTGATTATCGCCCCCAGATTATGGGGATCCGTAATATTATCAAGCAGGAATATTAAAGGGTCATCCCCTCCTTCCTCCGCCTTTTTGAATATATCCTCCATATCGGAATATTCATAGGCTGCGGCCTGGGCGATCACTCCCTGATGATGACCGGTTTCGCTTAAGGCATCCAGCCTCTCCCTGTCCACATATTTTATAACGGTATCGGTCTTTGCGGCCTCCCGTTTGATGGACATTATCGGGCCGTCCTTACATCCGTCCAGTATATACAGCCTGTCAATCGGCTTGCCGGCTCTGAAAGCTTCAAGCACCGCATTTCTTCCCTCTATCATATAACCCTGTTTTCCTTTCTTCCGGCCCTTTTGGGAAACGATG
>DNAD01000327.1:0-2513 GCA_003484785.1 Lachnospiraceae bacterium | reverse complement strand
TTTTTTTCTTAGTGGTATTCCTGGCTCCCGTATCCTCGGTTCTTTCAAGCCCGAGCCTGACAAGCTCGGAAAGCCTTTCCGTCCTGTCCTTCAGATACAGATAGCCCATCAGAGCTTCAAAGCCCGTGGCCTTTAAGTAGCTCTGCATATCTGCATTCTTTGCTCTGGTATTGGGCTTTGAATTGCGGCCTCTTCTGTATATATTTCTCTCCTCCTCGGAGAGCTCGTCATATATTGCATCCAGCATGGCCGACTGGGAATCGGCCTTGACTACCGAGCTGGTCTTTTTCTGAAGCACGTTGACCGGACGGTTTGCCGTTCCTATCAGAACGGTCTTTACCACAAGGTCAAAAACACTGTCTCCTATAAACGCCAGATTAAGCGGAGAATAAAGATTTGCATCCTGCTCCTTTAAAGAGAATTCCTCATTTATGGTATGCCTCAGATCTACGCCCTGTGCCACTTGACTCCCTCTCTTGTATCCTCAAGGACTATTCCCATTTCAAGAAGGCTGTCCCTTATCTCATCGGCCCGCTTAAAGTCCTTATTCTTCCTGGCCGCCTTCCTCTCCTCGATAAGAGCCTCGATATCGGAGTCCAGAAGCTCCTCCTCCTTATCAACTATGAGGCCGAGGATATCGCAAAGCCCGGTAAGCTCCTTTAATAAAGCCTTAAGATATTGTGCGCTGTTGTCTGCCGAAGAGTTTTGGTTGATAAATTTCACAAGCTCAAAAACAGCGGTTATGGCATCAGCGGTATTAAAATCATCATCCATGGCCGCATCAAAGCTTACCGCAAACTTACCGGCCTCATTTAAGAGGCTTTCCTCCTCCTTCGACATCTCCCCGGACTTTGAGTTTTTTATCAGATACTTAAGGTTATCCGCGGCGTTCGTTATCCTTTCAAGGGATCTTTGGGCCGATTCCATAAGCTCGGCGCTGAAATTGAGGGGCATCCTGTAATGGGCGCTCAGCATGAAGAACCTGAGCACCTGCAGGTCATATTTCTTCGAAATGTCCCTGACCGTAAAGAAATTGCCGAGGGATTTGCTCATCTTCTTATTATCTATATTAAGGAAGGCGTTATGCATCCAGTATCTGGCAAAGGGCTTGCCGTTTGACGCTTCGCTCTGTGCGATCTCGTTCTCGTGATGAGGAAAGATGAGATCCTCTCCGCCTGCGTGGATATCTATTGACTCACCCAGATATTTTCTGCTCATAACGGAGCATTCGATGTGCCAGCCCGGCCTTCCATCGCACCAGGGCGACTCCCAGAAGGGCTCCCCCTCCTTTTTGGGCTTCCACAGCACGAAATCCAGAGGATCCTCCTTCTGATCCTCTCCCGATACAAGAAGAGACCGGTTTCCGCTCTGAAGATCATCCAGGTTTTTATGGGAAAGCTTGCCGTAATCGGAAAACCTCCTGGTCCTGAAATAAACCGTACCGTCCTCAGCCGCGTATGCATAACCCTTCTCCATAAGGCTGCCGATCATCCCGATCATCCCGTCAATCTCCTCCGTAGCCTTCGGATGGACGGTGGCGGGCTTTACGTTCATGCCTGCCATATCCTTTTTACATTCCTCTATATAACGCTCCGAAATGACCGAAGCATCCACTCCCTCTTCCTTTGCGGCCTTTATTATCTTGTCATCCACATCGGTAAAGTTGGAAACATATCTCACCTCATAGCCCTTATGCTCCATATAGCGCCTTACCGTATCAAAGATTATCATGGGCCTCGCGTTTCCGATATGGATCAGGTTATAGACCGTGGGCCCGCAGACGTACATGCTTACCTTTCCGGGCTCTATGGGCTCAAACTCCTCTTTTTTTCCTGACATAGTATTATAAAGCTTCATGGTCATTCTCCTTATATAAATTGACTTAATCAGTCATTCCTGCGGCGGGGCAGCCAAAACAGCCCTCGCACCTGCCCCCGTACAGGTATGAATTGCTCTCGATCAGATCTGCCGGTTCAGTCAAAAGGCATACTGCCTGGGCCGCAATGCCCTCGCCCTTTCCGGTAAAGCCCAGCCCTTCCTCGGTGGTAGCCTTTACGCTGACCGCCGAAACATCCAGGCTCAAAGCCCCGGCGATATTCTTTCTCATTTCGTCTATATAGGGGCGAAGCTTAGGCTCCTGGGCTATTATCGTTGAATCGATATTTGATACCGCAAAACGGTTATCCGCCAGAAGCTCCCCCACCTTCTCAAGCAGGATAAGGCTTGATATCCCCTTATAGCGCTCGTCCGTATCCGGAAATTGCTTTCCGATATCCCCGAGGGCCGCAGCCCCCAGCATCGCATCCATAATGGCGTGAAGCAGGACATCGGCGTCCGAGTGGCCTGCCAGCCCTCTGTCATAGGGGATATCGACGCCTCCGAGGATCAGCTTCCGCTCTTTTGTAAGCCTGTGTACATCGTATCCTGTTCCTATTCTCATCCTTCCTCCTGATCCAGTTTGGATAAGCCGCAGCCTGTTATCCGGGATGGGCATGCCTGTCTGTCTCCCCCAT
>DNAD01000193.1 GCA_003484785.1 Lachnospiraceae bacterium | reverse complement strand
TCTGTCTCATGTAGGTGGATTTTCCCGCCATATTCGGGCCCGTGATTATGCTGATCCTGTCCTTATTGTCAAGGTAGGTGTCATTATCCACAAAGAGGTCGTTTTCTATCATGGTCTCCACCACCGGATGCCGGCCTCCTTTGATATCTATTACTCCCTTTGTATTAAGCGAGGGTCTTACGTAGCCGTTTTTTACGGCAACGGACGACAGCGAGGCAAAGGCATCAAGCCTTGCTGTTATCGAAGCGCTCTCCTGTACCCTGTCAACCTGAGCGGATATTTTATCCCTGACCTCGTTGAACAGATCATATTCGAGGGAGAACAGCTTGTCCTCGGCATTTAATATTGTATCCTCAAGCTCCTTGAGCTTATCCGTCGTATAGCGCTCAGCATTGGTAAGGGTCTGCTTCCTGACATAATCGGCGGGCACCAGTGCCTTAAAGGAGTTGGTCACCTCGAAATAATAGCCGAAGACCTTATTATACCTGATCCGCAGGTTCTTAATGCCGGTTCTCTCCCGGTCCTCTTCCTCAAGCTTTGCAAGCCATCTCTTCCCCTCGGTCTTTGCCCGTCTGTATTCATCAACCTTTTCGTTATAGGAGGCTTTTATTATCCCTCCCTCCTTAAGCCCCAGGGGCGGGTCCTCTTCTATGGCGCTTTTTATAAGGTCACAGATATCCTCAAGCGTATCCAGACTGTCTATCAGCTCTTTTAGCTCCGCAGAGGAAAAATCATCCCTCAGGGCCTTGATATGCTTAAGCATTTCGATGGAGGAGGCAAAGGAAATAAGGTCCCTGGGGCTTGCCGAGCGGTAGCTTATCCTGCTCATAAGGCGCTCCAGGTCATAAATAGGGTTTAAGTATTCCCTCAGCTCTTCCCTCAACACGTTATTTTTAAAAAGATCCTCCACGGCATTCAGCCGCTTTTCGATCTCATCCTTTTTTATAAGGGGCTGTTCGATAAAGGAGCGCAGGGCTCTGGCTCCCATTGCGGTCTTTGTCCGGTCGAGCACGCCGAAGAGAGACCCCTTTTTCTGCTTTTCCCTTATGGTCTCCGTAAGCTCCAGATTCCTTCTTGTGGCCGAATCAAGCAGCATGAAGGCGGAGGCTTTAAAGGAGGTCAGGGTCTTTATATGGCAGATCTCAACTCCCTTATGAAGTATATGGAGATACTTAAGCAGCGCTCCCGAGGCAATTACCGAAAGGCTCCCCTCCTCTATTCCGAAGCAGTCGAGGCTCTGAACCTTAAAGTGCTCCTTAAGGGTGCGTTCGCACAGCTTATCGTCAAAGTACCAGGACTCCAGCGAATAAACCGTAAGCGTCAGCCTGTATTTTATGCTTTCAAGATCGATCCCGCTAACCAGAAAGGCCTCGTTGCAGATGAGCTCGGAGGGCTCAAAGCGGTATATCTCATCCGAAAGCGCCTCTTCCGAGAAGACCTCGGTTACAAGAAACTCTCCGGTCGTTATGTCGCAGACGGATATGCCGTAGGAGTCTGCCATGCAGACCACACACATCAGATAATTATTTTTTGATTCATCCAGAGCCGAGATATCGAGATTGGTACCCGGGGTCACTATCCTTGTGACCTCACGTTTTACAAGGCCCTTTGCCTCTTTGGGATCCTCAACCTGTTCACAGATCGCGACCTTATGGCCGTTTTTGATGAGCTTGTTTACATAACTTTCCACCGCATGATAGGGAACCCCGCACATCGGAGCCCGTTCTTCAAGGCCGCAGGCTTTTCCCGTAAGGGTAAGGCCCAGCTCCTTTGAACAGACCAGAGCATCATCAAAGAAGACTTCATAAAAATCTCCCAGACGATAAAGAAGAATACAGTCACTGTATTCATTCTTCGTATCCATGTAATTCTGCATCATCGGTGACAATTCAGCCAACTTCTAAAACCTCCCTGCGCCGATTTGCCTGCAAATCGTGCGCATTACCATACCATCTCTTCCAGAGACTTTCCTTCTCTTTTTCTTGTAAGCTCCACAAGCCCCAGCTTTGTCATGTCCATAAAAACAGCCTTTGTCTCCAGGGTTTTAAGGGCTTTTTTAAGAGATCTGATCAGCTTTTCGTTATTTTCGCGCGTTTTCATGTTGATAAAATCAATAATGATGATACCCGAAAGATTCCGAAGACGGAGCTGCCTTGCGATCTCTTCCGCGGCCTCCTCGTTTATACGAAGGATGACATCCTCTCTCAGTCCCTTTCCCTCATTCTTTCCGGAATTGACGTCGATGGAGACAAGGGCCTCTGTCTGCTCTATGATGATATAGCTTCCGCTCTTAAGCCACACCCTCTTATCCCTTGCTCGCTCAAGCCCTGCTTTAAGGTTCACGAGGCCGGAAAGAGGCAGCAGCTCATCCCTGTACAGGGTAAGCCTGATCCTGTTTCTGTATTCTTCGGGAAGGCTGTCGTGATACTCTCTCTTAACAAGCTCATAAACCTCCTCCGAGTCGGTGATCACCTCGCTTAACCTGTCATACTCGATATCATAGAGGTCCCTTATCAGCTCGTCCTTCGGGCTGTACAGTACCGAATAGTCGGGCCGCTTGTCATACAGCTTTAATATACTGTCCATTATACCGGACAGTTCTCTCATTTCCTCCGATACCTGAAAAAAGTCTGCCCGACCGCAATTTGCGCGAAAAAGAACCGGATAGCTCAAGGGCTCTGTATCCTTAAGCTCCTCCAGTATCCTTTGTTTTCCTTCGGAAGAGATCCTTTTGGAAAACAGCACAGGCTTGTCCGCTTCCTTAAATATGACCGTATATCTTCCGGCTATCGAGAGCTGCCTTGTAAGAAGGTATTTCTTATCGCCTCTGCCGTCCTTTACGATCTGGACCGGTAAAGTAGTCTGGGCCTTTATTTCCGAGGTGGGAAGATATCCGTATTCCTGCGCTGAAAGGCGCACAAAGCAGGCATTAAGATTTTCTGCCCTTTTATCCACTCTTCCGTTTATTATGCTTCCAATCAAAGAGCTGCCGCCGCTGAGCTTAAAGCTTAAAAAGCCTTCCTCGTCCTTAAGTGCAAGCAGCCTTTTATCCTTATACCCTGTTATTATCGCCCTGATCATCTATATCGCTTCCTATGCTGTCGAGAGATTTAAGCTCATCCCTTTCACCGGTATACATATCCAGCCGTTTTATCCTCAGGGCATAGTCACAAAGCTCTGTGCCATGGTATCCGTAAAGAGCCTTCATTACAAGCTCGGGCTTGATATTGTCGACGCTTCCGCAGGAAAGCTTAAGCAAGAGCCTGTCCTTAAAGGCTTCAAAGGAGTATACAAGAGGCTTGATATCCGTTTCCTTCTCGCTTTTTTTAGTTTTTTTCAGGACAGTGACCGAATCTCTTTCAAAAAGCCCGGTCATTGCAGCGCTTAAGTCAAAGGAAGGCAGAAATCCTTCTCTGAAGCCAACCTCATAATCCGCCGCCGTAACGCTTGCCATGGCGTTTAAGGCTCCTTCGGGAAGAGCTTTAAAGGAAAGTATCTCTATCCCCTCCACACTGTGGCGGTTCATGCACTCTACCGCCTGCAGGGAGGGCACAGCCTCGTTTATCTCTATATCCATATACTCTCCGACGCTTTCCAGCCCGATACCCAGAGGGAGAGCAAAGGACATTATCTGGTGGGGGCTCATGCCCGTGGAATAGGCTATGGGGATCCCGCTCCTTCTTAAAAGCTGCTGGAAAAAATGCATCACGTCAAGATGCCCTATGAACTTCATGGGGCCGGATTTGGTGAATCTGACTCTAATCTTCATAGCAGACACCTCCTCCAAAGGCTCTGGCCCCACATCCCGAGCACTGTCTTCTGCAGTTGGGAGTAACCCTTTCAGCACGGGCGTTTTCCCATTCTCTTACGAGAAATTCCCGGGATATGCCGGTATCGATGAAATCCCAGGGCAGAAGCTCCGAAACATCCCTTTCCCTTTTTGTATAAAAATCAAGGGAAACCCCGGTCTCCTCAAAGGCCTCAAGCCACGTTTCCTCATGAAAGGTCTCGGTCCAGGCATCAAAGCAGGCTCCTTTTTCATAGGCTCTTACAAGAACCTTCGAAAGCCTGCGGTCTCCTCTTGCAAGCGCCCCTTCCAGAACGCTTACCCCGGCGTCGTGCCAGTTGTATTTAATGCTCTTTGAATTGAGCTTTCCTTTCATTTCCGAATTGACAAAGCGGGCTTTTTCAAGAAATTCCTCCTTTGTTCCCTGCGCGGCCCACTGAAAGGGCGTAAAGGGCTTTGGCACAAAAAAGGAGGTGCTGGCCGCGATCGATACCCTTCCCTTGCGCTCCTCCTTCGGGATAAGGTCATAGTAAAGCCTTGCGATCTCATCACAGATATCGCATATGCCCCTCATGTCCTCCTCGTTTTCCGTTGGAAGCCCCAGCATGAAATAGAGCTTTATCCGATTCCACCCCCCAAGGAAGGCGGTTTTGCAGCCCTCAAGGATATCCTCCTCTGAAAGGCCCTTGTTGATCACGTTTCTTAACCTTTGGGAGCCGGCCTCGGGGGCAAAGGTAACCGAGCTCTTTCTGACATCCTGTACCTTGCTCATGACATCCAGCGAAAAAGCATCCACCCTCAAAGAGGGAAGGGAAATATTCAGCTTGTTGTCCTTTGCGTATTCGATCAGAAAATCGATGAGCTCCGGAAGTTTCGAGTAATCGCTGGAGCTTAGGGAGCTTAAGGATATCTCATCCTGTCCGGAGCTTTCAAGCATCTGTACGGCAAAGCTCTTAAGGGTTTCAAGGCTTCTCTCCCGAAGAGGCCTGTAGATCATCCCGGCCTGGCAGAAGCGGCAGCCCCTTATGCAGCCTCTCATTATCTCAAGCACAACCCGGTCCTGGGTCACCTTCATGAAGGGGACAATGGGCTTTAAGGGATAGCTTGCCCCGGAAAGCTCCATGCAGACCTCTCTTTTTATGATCCGGGGGATATCATCGCTCACCGGTTCAAAGGATCTTATAAGAGAATCAGGCTCTTCTGTCTCATATTCCACCCTGTAAAGAGAGGGCACATAGATTCCCCCAAGCTTTGCGGCAGCCCTTAAAAAGGCCTTCCTGTCATAGCCCGCCGGGTCATATTTATATTTTTTGTACAGATCAAAGAGCTCCCGGTATCTTGTCTCGCCGTCTCCGATATATACGATATCAAAGAAATCGGCCACCGGCTCGGGATTATAGGTACAGGGCCCGCCACAAATAAGGATAGGGTCATTATCATCCCTATCCTTCGCATAAAACTCAAGCCCCGAAAGCTCAAGGATCTGAAGCACGTTGGTGTAGCTCATCTCGTACTGCAGCGTGATCCCAAGAAAATCAAAGTCCCTTACAGGCTCCTGTGATTCCAGGGCAAACAGCGGTATGCCCTCCTTCTTCATGGTTTCCGCAAGGTCGATCCAGGGAGAATACACCCTTTCGCACCAGACATCGTCCCATGAGTTGAACATGGAATAAAGGATCTGTATGCCGAGGTGCGACATACCTATCTCGTAGAGATCGGGGAAGCAGATCGCAAATCTGATATCCACCTCTGCCTTGTCCTTGATCACACTGTTTACTTCATTTCCTATATATCTTACAGGCTTATCCGTCTTTAACAGGATCTCATCACTAAGCGCAAGCCTTCTCATTATCTTCTTGCAAGCTCCTCGGTTATGTCACTCCAGTCAAGGTTACATTCAGCCATCAGTACCATCATATGATAGAGGAAATCGGCCATCTCGTACCTGACCTCCTCCCTGTCGGGGTTCTTTGCGGCAATGACTATCTCAGTTGCCTCCTCCCCTATCTTCTTAAGGATCTTATCGATACCCTTTTCAAAAAGGTAGTTGGTATAAGAGCCCTCCTTGGGATTGTCCCGTCGGTCAAGGATCACAGAGAACACCTCATCAAGGATCTTTGCCGGGTTCTTTGTGCTGTACTCCTTCTTTAATATTTCATTAAAGAAGCAGGAATAGCTTCCGGTGTGGCAGGCATTTCCTATCTGCCTGACCTTTGCAAGGATGGTGTCCATGTCACAGTCACCGTAAAGCTTCCTTACATACTGGAAATGACCGCTGGTCTCGCCCTTAAGCCACAGACACTGCCTGCTTCTGGAATAATAGGTCATGACCCCTGTGGTTACGGTTTTTTCATAGGCCTCCTTATTCATATAGGCGACCATCAGTACCTGATCCGTTTCGCAGTCCTGTACCACCACGGGCACCAGCCCGTCCGGCCCGGTCTTAAAGTCCTCAAAGGCATATTTCGGAGTAAAAATGTCCATTAAAAAGCCCGCTTTACCGAGCGCCGCCTTGAGCTCTCTGAGGCTTTCGTGATTTCGGTTTACATAATCTCCGGACAGCCCCGTCACACATTCATTTTCAAGAAGAGACTTTGCTTTGTCCGGATCTGTACCGTTTATAACACAGTATATCTTCAGCCCCTTATAGGAATCCGCGATCTCGTCGCTTAAGAGGATGACTCCGCTCACATACTTTCTTATAAGCTCCGCATTGCCCAGTATCTCCTCTTCAACGTCAACACAGGCCATGATGCATTCCCGGCCGAACCTCTTGCTGACCTCCTCGATAAGATCTATGTTGGTCTGCTTGGCCATGTTTAACGCCACCGCAGTGCAGCCCGCGTATTTAAGCTTTTTCACATCCTCGCTTTTTCGGATGTTCCCCGCGCCGATCACAGGCATGTCTGTGCTGTTGGTGATCTCTCTTATAACGGACAGGTTTTCCTCATGCTCCTTATCCCCCTCGGACAGATCGAAGATTATAAGGGTATCTGCCCCTGAAAGCGCAAGCCCTGCGGCATATTCCGAAGGCTTATCCGAGATGATCTCCTCATCCTTAAAGCCCTTCTGCAGATGCCCGTTCTTCAGATAAATACAGGGGGCAAGCAGCTTTTTTTCCTGCCCGGGGCTGTCGTTTGATCTTTTCGTACCCATTTTATGCTCCTTACTGACAGATGTATCTTTTACAGGCTTCCCTTGGTGGAAAGCACCCCGGTTATCCTTTCGTCATAGCCGGTTGCCTCGTCAAGGGCTCTGCCGAAGGCCTTGAACATTGCCTCGGCTATATGGTGGGAATTAAAGCCCGAGATCATTTTGATGTGCAGGTTCATGGCCGCGCTGTAGCTTACGGCATAGAAGAATTCCCTGATAAGCTCACAATCAAGCTCTCCGATCCTTTCCGTCTTAAAATCCGCCTCATAGGACAGATACGGGCGGTTACAAAGATCCACCGCACAAAGAACAAGAGCATCATCCATCGGAAGCATCATGCTCCCGTAGCGCCTTATTCCGCTCTTATCTCCCAGGGCCTGTTTTATGGCGCTTCCCAGTACTATTCCGCAGTCTTCCACCGTGTGATGACCGTCTACGTTAAGATCCCCGTCGATCTTTACGGACAGGTCAAAGAAGCCATGCTTTGAAAAGCCCTCAAGCATATGGTTAAAAAAGCCTATCCCCGTATCGATCTCCGATCTTCCCCTGCCGTCGATATCCAGGGTAAGCTTTATTTTTGTCTCCCGGGTATTTCTTTCCGTTTCCGCTATTCTTTCCGTCTTATCCAAGATTTCGTAACCTTTCCTATATCTTAATCCCTCTCTGGCTTATCATTATCCGGCGGCTTCCAACCCTTCCAACCGAGCCTTCCTTTCTGACCTTTATGGAATTGGCGTGAGCCGTAAGCCCCTCTGCTTCGGCGAAACGGATGATATC
>DNAD01000262.1 GCA_003484785.1 Lachnospiraceae bacterium | reverse complement strand
AAAAGGCTGTGAATAGTAACGTTTGAGCTTGAGAAGAAACCGGGGTTGTAATATAATCATAGCAGATCATTACGCTGCATTGTTCAACAGGCGTTTTGTGTTACCGGTTATTGTCCACGGCCCTTTGGATCGTGACAGTAACTGTTGCCATTCGCCGGTCACCCCACCCACATTCGCAAAACACCGGGCGGCTCTCACGGAGTAGGATATGCTTCACTTTATAGTCAATCCCGCGGCAAGCACAGGAAACAGTCTCAGAAAATGGCAGCTCATCGAAGATGAGCTTAAAAGAAGAGGCACTGTTTACAGGGCCCGGCTCACTGAAGGCGCCCGGGATGCCGAAAGGCTCGCGGACAGGATCACCTCTGAAAACAGAGGGAAAGACATAACATTGGTTATCCTTGGAGGCGACGGCACAGTAAGCGAGGTTCTGACCGGGATACGGGACTATTCCGGGGTTACCCTGGGCTATGTGCCCGCCGGCTCGGGAGGCGATCTTGCAAGGACTCTCGGCCTTTCCAAATCTCCTCTTAAAGCACTGGATACGATCCTTCGCCGGGAGAGCTTTATCGAAATGGATGTGGGGCGTATCGAGACCGAAAACACCATCCGCAACTTTGCCGTAAGCGCAGGTATGGGCTTTGACGCCGCGGTATGTCATGAAGCGCTTCATTCCTCCTTAAAGAAAAAGCTCAACAGGATAAAGCTCGGAAAGCTCACCTACGGGCTGATCGCCCTTAAACAGCTGGCCAGGCTTAAGCCCTCCGACGCAGAGATCATCCTTGAGGACGAAAAAAAGCTCAGTCTTAAGAAACTGATCTTTGCCGCGGCAATGAACGGCCAGTATGAGGGGGGCGGTTTCAGGTTCTCCCCGGAAGCCGAAAATACAGACGGCTATCTGAATGTGTGCGCCGCCGAAAGCGTGAGCAAGCCGGTGATCCTGCTTCTCCTTCCCCTTGCTCTTTTGGGGAAGCATACGGGCTTTAAATGCATTAAGAGCCTACGCGCAAAGAAGATAAGGATCGTTACCGAATTTCCCTACGCGGTTCACGCCGACGGGGAATCCTGCGGAATAAGCCGTGACATCACCGTAAACCTTGAGCCTGAAAAGATAAGGTTTATAGTATAATAATAGTTTTTTTATTTGACAATCGCGGTTTAAATGGGTATCTTATAGTGAACGGATATTATACAGGATCAAAGAGGCAGTCGAAATGGAACGCATAAAGAAAAAACTCTCCGAGAACAGAGGCATATGGGTTATAGTGATATACGCGGCTTTTTATCTTCCCTGGTTTATCTGGCTCGAGAAGCGTACCCTGACCCAATACATCGTGATCCATATGGCTGTAGATGATATCATACCCTTCTGCGAATACTTCATAGTGTTTTATTATATATGGTTCCTGTATATGATAGCGTCCATCGCCTACTGTGTTTTTACCGACCATGAAACCTTTTACAGAAGCTTTTTCTTCATCGCCACGGGAATGACTCTCTTTCTTCTGATCTCCACGATCTTCCCAAACGGCCACCACTTAAGGCCCTCCGGGTTTGCAAGAGACAACATCTTTACGATGCTTACGGCCTTTATCTACCGAAGCGATACGCCGACAAACATATTCCCGAGCATCCATGTATACAACGCCATCGGCGCTCATCTGGCCATCGTTTTTAATAAGAAGCTTAAGAATAACCGGGCGGTAAAAGTAATTTCTCTCTTCACCTGTATAGGAATAATACTTTCAACGGTCTTCCTTAAGCAGCATTCCATGTACGACGTGTTAGGGGCCATAGTCCTCGCTGTCGGCATGTATCCCGTGTGCTTCCGCAGTGAATACATGGACAGGCTCATTGCAAAGAGCAAGCACAAGGAGGCAGAAAGGCTTGTGTGAAATGGCACCGGGCTCTTTTCTCCGGTATATTTACACTTATATCTCGACATCCTTCAGGCTGTCAGAGAGCGTATTGATCCCGGATTGGTTCTTCGGCAGGTACTCGGCGGATGCCTCCCGGCTTAAGCTTATAACCTCATTCTGAAAATCCCGGGATGATATTATCCTCGAGCCCGCGCCTGCCGCAATTATCTGTTCCGTACTGTCGGAGGTGACCACCGTAACGCTATAGTCCGAACCGCGGCTGTGGGTAAAGTGCTCTATGAAGCCGTCCGCCGTCTGTGCCTCTTTAGTATATATCACATGAACATTTCCGAAATCAAGGCTTTCGATACCGTGTCCCTCTACCCTGTAGGCATCAAACACCACCGCCACCTCACAGCCCTTTAAGCCCTGATAATTACCGAGGATATCCACAAGCGCATCTCTCGCGCTGTCAATGTTGAGCCTTGCAAGCTCCGACAGCTCCTGCCAGGCAAAGATAACATTATAGCCGTCCACAAGGATGAACTCCGGCTTTTCCGGACTGCTCTTTGCGGCCTTCCAGGCCTTTTTCAGCTCATACCCCGCATCCTTCTTTTTTTCCGCCCTTTTTCCCGCCTTCCTGTTGGAGTAGTAGGTCTGCTCGATTATCTTATCTATCTCCTCGGTCGACAGAGCCTTTTTAAGCTTTACTTCCCGGGATGGGGCATTCACCGGAGTCCTTCTCTTAATACCTCCGGAAAGCACCGAAGGAAGATGCATATAGTCAAAGACCAGGTACCAGGGTATCACCACCCCGGCCCCATGCTGGCAGAAGACTGAATCCGGGCTGTTTCTTAAATCTCTCTCCGGTTCATACCCTGACGCCTCTATTATCTCCTGTTCGTTTGCGCACTCCCTGTAGCCGGAATACCTGAGCTCCAGCTCTCCTCTTGCGCCGGTATACTTTCTTACCTCATCGGCATAGTTTACGCAGGTCCTTGCGGGGCAGCTTCCCTTTATAACTGTCCTTCCTCCCTCTCCCTGTGACTCGATCCCGAAGACAGCCTCCATCTTATCCAGATCGTTTAAGGCATGGCCCACAGCCTCGTCGGGAACAAGCAGCGCAAAATCATACCAGGGCTCCAACAGTACGGACGCAGCCTGCATAAGCCCCTGCCTTACGGCCCTGTAGGTCGCCTGCCTGAAGTCTCCTCCTTCGGTATGCTTGATATGGGCCTTTCCCGTAACCAGGGTTATCCTTATATCGGTGATCTCAGACCCGGTCAGAACCCCCTTAAAGGTTCTCTCGGCCAGATGGGTAAGGACAAGCCTCTGGAAATTGCCGGAAAGCGTGTCGGGAAGGCAGCCGTTCTCTATGACCACTCCGCTGCCCCTCTCAAGAGGCTCAAGCAGCAGGTGCACCTCGGCATAGTGCCTCAGAGGCTCGAAGTGCCCAACCCCTTCCACGGTATTTAAGATGGTCTCCTTATATATTATGCTCCCCTCCCTGAAGCCGATCTGAGTATCAAACCGCTCCTTCATCAGGTTCTTTATGATCTCAAGCTGCACCTGTCCCATCAGATTAAGCCTTATCTCCCTCTTTTCCTCATCCCAGACCACATGAAGGCTGGGATCCTCCTCCTCCAGGATTCTCAGATAAGAAAGCATTACTGAGGAAGAAACCCCTGCGGGACAAATAACGCTGTAATTTAATACAGGCGTAAGGCTTGGTTCATAGGGCTCCTTTTCCGCCCCAAGAAGATCCCCAACCCTGCTCTTGCTGATGCCGCAGACTGCCGCCACGGTTCCCGGGCCCGCCTCCTTAAGCGTTTCATATCTGGTGCCGTTATATACCCTTATCTGGTCTATTTTCTCATCATAGGGCATGAGCACTTCCTTCACCGAAAGGCTTCCGCCCGTGATCTTTAAATATGTAAGCCTGTTCTGTTTCTCATCCCTCTGTATCTTAAAGACCCTTGCGGCAAATTCCGCTTTGTATTCCGGCATCGGAGCATAGCTTTCCAGCCCGTCAAGCAGTGCCTCTACGCCCTCCCCCTTCAGAGCCGATCCGAAGTAACAGGGGAACAGCCTTCGTCTTCGTATCAGCTGCTTTATCTCATCCACTCCGGGGCTCTCCCCGGTTTCCAGGAACCGTTCAAGCAGCTTATCGTCGAGGACGGCAAGCTCCTCTCTTATCCCCTCGGGCTCCGTTCCCTCCGTAAAGTCCACAAAGCCGGGGGAGAAGGCGGTATTGAGATCCTTAAGGAGCTTAGCCCGCTCTCCCCCAAGATCCATCTTATTTATAAAAACAAAAACAGGAAGCCCCACCCTTTCAAAAAGGGTAAAGAGCGTCCTGGTATGGGCCTGTATGCCGTCGGCTGCGCTTACCACCAAAACGGCAATATCAAGAACACGCAGGGTCCTCTCCATTTCTGCGGAGAAATCTACGTGTCCCGGCGTGTCCAAAAGATTCAGTCTTAAATTGTTGTGCTCAATGATGGCCTGCTTGGAGAAGATCGTAATCCCACGCTCTCGCTCGAGAGAATAGTTATCAAGAAAAGCATCCCCGTGATCCACCCTGCCCTGCTTTCTTATCATGCCTCCGAAATAAAGCAGCGCCTCCGAAAGGGTGGTCTTGCCGGCATCAACGTGAGCAAGTATGCCAATGGTAAGCTGGTTCATTTTAAGCACCTGCTCTATGAGCTCTTTGATTTGCCCAGATACAGCTCCCTGACCCGATCATTTGCCAGAAGGTCGTCACCGCTTCCTTTAAGGGATATTCTCCCTGTCTCCATTACATAGCCGTAGTCGGCGACCTTAAGAGCCATATTCGCGTTCTGCTCTATCAGCAGGACAGTGGTCCCCTGCTTATGTATCTCCTTTATTATCTCAAATATGCCCTGCACCACGATGGGAGCCAGCCCCAGAGAGGGTTCATCCATCATTATGATCTTGGGTCTGCTCATAAGCGCCCTTCCCACCGCAAGCATCTGCTGCTCGCCTCCCGAGAGGGTGCCGGCAGCCTGCCAGGAACGCTCCCTCAGCCTGGGGAAGAGATCATAGACGTGTTCTATGTCCTCCTTAAGATCATCCTTTCGAAGATAGGCCCCTATTTTAAGGTTCTCAAGCACGGTCAGATCGGGAAAGACCCTTCTGCCCTCGGGAACCAGGGTGATCCCTTTGGATACTATATCGGTGGTCGAAAGCCTCGAAAGCTCCTCTCCGTCCAGGGATATGGATCCGCTTTTGGCCTTTACCAGGCCGGCAACGGCCCGAAGAGTAGTGGACTTGCCCGCCCCGTTTGCGCCGACCAGGGTTATGATGCTTCCGTAGGGAACATCGATGGAGATACCCTTGACCGCCTCGATCCCTCCGTAATTAACGATAAGATTCTCTATTTTAAGCATCCTCATTCACCCCCAGATAGGCATCGATAACCCTCTTATCCGACTGTATCTCGGAAGGGGCTCCGGTTGCGATAAGCTTCCCGAAATCCAGCACATATATCCTTTCCGAGATCTGCATTACAAGATCCATATGATGCTCTATCATGAATATGGTAAGCTTGTACTTGTCCCTGATCTCCTTGATAAAATCGGTAAGCTCCTGTG